>NZ_JBEJGY010000003.1 GCF_040253615.1 Streptomyces sp. Edi4 | reverse complement strand
GATGATGGTTGCCGGGTGGCAGAACTTCCCGCTGTCGAGGGGGAGGTGGGTGATGTCGGCGATGTACTTCGTGTTCGGCTGGCCTGTGGTGGGGTCGCGGCTGGTCAGGTCCGGCGTCCTGGCTGCGGCCGGGTCGGGGACGGTGGTGCGGTGCCGGTGGCGTGACCGGGCCCCTTCGGTCCTGGACGCCCGTATGATCCTGGGGGCCCGCTTGGTGGTTGGCCGCCTCAGCGCTGGTCTTGCGGGGCTCGGCGGTGATTCTCGGGGCTCTGTAGGTGCCGTCCGTTTCCTGGTGCAGGGCCCGTGTCCGGGCGGCCAAGTGTGCGTCGGTCGCCTGGCGGGCTGCCGGGCTGCCGGGCTGCCGGGCTGCCGGGCTGCCGGGCTGCCGGGCCCGTGGTGGTGCGGTGCCAGTAGTGGAAGCTTGAGCGGCTGACGCGGAGGGTGCTGCGCAGCGGCTTCACGCGGTAGCGGCGCTGATGGTCGGCGTCGCACTGGAAGTGGTTCACCAGCGCGTCTGCCCGGTGGAGTACTTGGCCGCGTACTTGGCCGCTTTGTGCAGGATCTCGCGTTCCTCCTCCCGCTCGCGGATCTTTTTGTGCAGGGCCGCGTTCTTTGCCTCCGGCGGGGCCGGCGGCTGGGCCGTCTGCGGCGTCCGGCGTCCTCGTGGATGGCTTGCTCGTCCAGCCCTGACCCGGTTGCGCAGGGTCTCCGGATTGATCCCCAGATGGGCAGCGACCGATTTGATCGTCGCGTCAGGTCGTGTCTCATACAGCGTGACCGCGTCCGCTTTGAACTGCGGCGGGTAGTTCTTCATGACCACGAGATGTCCGTTCTCGGATCCGCAGGGTCCAGTGTCTCGTGTGTCCGACATCAGGGGTCAAGGCCCCGAGCGGTGCCGTGTTCGTGGTCATAGGCGTGCTACAGCACCGCTGTTCCGTTGCCGTCCGGTCCACCTCCTTCGGCCTGTGGCGGCTGGGGCGGAGCACGGGCCGGCATTCTCTGGCCGAAGCACCGACGGTAACCGGCAGGCTAGCGGCATGCATGACGTTTGGTACTCGAGGACTTTTTACGGATCAGGTCCGGGAGCTGGAGAGCTTTGGCGTGTCCTGTCTTTACCCGTTGGCGGGGATTTCCTTGTTGGTCTCGAAGAGGTGCTGGTCCAGTGGCGTGTCGGGGAGGTACGCGGATTCGGTCTCTCCGGTCATCAGTGTCAGCAGGAACGTGGTGCAGGGTCCGGCATGCCGTTCCCATTGCGGACCGCGGCCCTCGTTGATGAGGATGGGCCAGTTCTCGGGTTTGTGTCCGGGGGCCGACAGGAAGTGGAGCACTTCGCTGCCTTCGTCCTTGTGGGCCCAGGGGATGAGGCGTGCGCCGTCCTGGTTCAGTTCGGCCGGGGCGTGGCTCGCCGCTGTCCCACGGGAGTTGCAGTGATGCACGGTACTGGGCGTTCATGGAGAGCAGGTCGTAGCGCGGTTGGGGGCAGGCGGGTGTCAGCAGCCAGACGTTCTCGTCGGACAGGCCGCCGCCGTAGGTGTTGGCCAGTTCCTTGTAGTCCTGGGGTGGTTCGGTGCCCAGTTGCCTCTCCTCGGTCGCCCAGTCCTGGGGGGCTGCGTCGGGAGGAGGCGGCAGCTCGGTGAGGCGGGTGAGAGAAGGGTTCATCAGCGGTCCTGGGGTGGGGGGGTCGTTCATGATGGTGACGGAGTTCGTGGGGAGCCTGAGTGCAGTGGCGTGAACTGGGACCCTGGGTTGCCGTGGGGCTGGGTGGTGGTAGCGACGGGCACGACGTCGGTGGGGTCGTTGGTCGGGTGGATCGGTGTGTCGTGGTGGGTGATCGTTTCGCCGCGGTCCATGGGTGTGCGTACGTCGTTTTCGAGCTGCCGCATGACGGGGCTGTTGGCACAGGCGTGCATGGCGACGAAGTTGCGTGGGTCCCTGTTTGAGCCGCCGAGCTGGGCTCCCCGTAGGTGGCTTTTGTTGCGGGCCGCGCCTTTTTGGTGTCGGGGAACGTGGACGCGGGGGCGGGTCTTGCCGTCCGTCATGTCGGGTTCCAGGGTGGCACGGGCGCCGGTTGCGTGGTCGCCCGGGCCCAGGGGCCCGTACTGGGCGCGGCCGTCTCAGGTGACGTCGGCCTGGTTGCAGTGGGTCAGGCCCAGAGGGTCGAGTTCGGACTGGGCGTGGGTCTCGTAGGCGACCGGATTGGGGCCGGGGTTCAACTGGGGGGGGCAGGGCTGGTGTACCGGGCGGTCTCGGGGGCGTGGGGGCGGAGATAGTTGTGGCTGAGTCCGGTTTCGGGATCGGCGTAGTGGCCGGGGGACCGCGGCGGGGTGTACGCGGTGGCCCCGGTGTTCCGTGCGGTGGTGCCCCGGGCGGTGGCCCGGGTCCGCCAGGCGACCGCGTCGTCGTCAACGACCTCGGCCGGGGTGTCAGAACCGAACTGTGTGGCCGTTGACACCGGGTCGGCTCGCGTTGTGGCGATGCCCTCGCCGGGAGCTGCTGGCTGAGCCTGGAACGATGAACGGTGCACCGGGAGCTGTTTTCGACGTTCCGTCGGGCGAGGCCGGAGATCTTCCCGTAGGTCGCCTGTTGCAGCGTCCGTCGGTGCCGCAGCGCGCTGGACTACCCCTTATCCGGTGGAGTGCGAACAGCAGGACCACACGACAGCTGAGCTCTCGCTCGCAGCATGAACCCCTGTGTCCACATTCCGGGGGTGACCTTGAGGGGTGTGGCTGGACCGGTGCTCCAGCGGGGCTGGAGCGGGTTGCGCAAGCGTGGGCGGCGGCCGATGCCGTCAGTTCCGGCGGCGGGCCTTTATGGAAAGGAGTCGCCGTGTCCCAGACGGTTCGCGGTAGGTACACCTTGGTCTCCGGGGACCTCTACGCCGAGGTCCAGACGTACTACGCGTGGCAGGTCCGGCGAGTGGACGCACTGGACATCGAAGGTTTCGCCCAGACGTTCACCGAGGACGGCGAGGTGTGGCACGCGGGCGGCTCCGTGCAGCGGGGGCGCCAGGAGATGCTCGCCGGGATGCGGGCCAGTCTGCCGCGCTACAAGGACGTCGCGGTGCGCCACTGGTTCGATCACCTGCTGGTGGAGGCCGACGCGGACGACCCGGACACGCTGCGGGTCTCGTACTACACCCTGGTCGCTCTCACCGACCGCGGGGGCAAGGTGAGCTTCCAGCCCACGTTCAGCGTCGATGACGTGCTGGTGCGCCGCGAGGGGGTGCTGTTCACGAGCAAGCGGGTGATCCGCCGCGACACCCCGGGCCCCGATCCGCATCGGTGAGGCGCCGCGGTACCGGGGCAGGGCCGACGTATAGGGAAAGGGGCCCTGAGGCAGGGCTCCTTTCCGTAGGCGTGCTGGTGGATCAGCCGATGTTCCGGCAGGTGTGCGCCTCGATGCCCTCGTTGTCCCCGGCGCCGGCCGCCCCGAGCGGGGGCTTCCTCTCGCCGCCGGGCCTGGCCCCTGCTCAGGCGTGGCAGACGGGCGGCCCTCCGTTGAACGCGACCATCTCCCTGAAGGACTCCAGAACGTCGATCCGTGCCCCCGGCGGCAGGCCGTCCTGTTCGGCGTAGGCCCGGTGCAGATTGCCGACCAGCCGCTCTGAGTCGACCAGTCCCGTGAACTCCCCGAGCTCGGCTTGTGCCGCGCACTGAAGCGGGGTCAGGCCGTCCCGCGCCCCGTCGTGGGCCAGTCGTTGCAGCAGCCGGACATACCGCTCGGTGAAGTCCAGCAACTCGGGCCCGCCGACCGGGCCGTGGCCCGCGACCACCGTGCGCGGCTCCAGGGCCCGCATCCGCTCCAGGGCCAGCAGGGAACCGCAGAGCGAGCCCATCAGGAGGAAGGGGGTGACGGCCGACCACACCACGTCCCCCGTGAAGAGCACCGAGCGTTCCGGCACCCACGCCACCACGTCGTTCGGGGTGTGCGCGGGGCCGACGTGCAGCAGCTCGACCCGTGGCCCGCCGGTGTGCAGGGTCAGGGTGTCCCGGAAGGTGAGCGACGGCAGGGTCAGGGGCGTCTCACCCCACTCCACGGACGGCCACAGCTGTCGCATGCCGAGGCCGGCCTCCTCGGAGTCCGCCCGGGTCCCCTCGTGGGCGACGATCACCGCACGAGGGGTGAACTGCCCGTTGCCGAAGGTGTGGTCGCCATGGAAATGGGTGTTGACGACGTAGTCCACCCCGCGCGGGGCGACCTGTTCGGTCTGTGTGCGCAGCCGCCGGGCGCGTGACTGGGTCGCCACCGTATCGATCAGCACGGCCCGGTCCTCGCCGACGATCAGCCCCGCGTTGTTCAGGCACCACCCGCCGCCGGGCTGTTCGAACGCCCATACACCGTCGGCGACTTGGCGCAGTGACGGCGGGGCGATGGTTACCGCGTTCACGCGGCCCGGCCCCCTTGGCGCATGTCAGCCTCGGCCGCGCCCAGCCGGGCGTAACGGCCGCGGTGGAAGAGCAGCGGCCTCGGGTCGCCCGCCCGGTCGTGCAGGGCGACGATCCGGCCCACGAGCAGGACATGGTCCCCGGCCTCGTGCGTGGCGTACAGCTCGCACTCGAAAAAGGCCTCGGCCTCCGGGACCACCGCGTTCCCAAGGACGCCCTCGACCGCGCCGAGGCGTAGCATCGCGGACTGTCCCTGCGGGCGGTCGGGATGGCTGAACTGCGCTGCCAGCTCCTGGTGTTCCTCGCTGAGCACGTTCACCGCGAAGCCGCCGCCGTTCACCACGCGCGGCCGCATCCGGCCGTCGGACTTGACCGAGACCAGGAGCAGCATGGGGTTGAGCGACACGGAGGTCAGGCTGTTCAGGGTCATGACGACGGTGTCGTCGCCGCTTCCCTGCGTGAGCAGAGTGACGCCGGTGGGAAAGCGCCCCATCGCGGCGCGGAACGCGGCCACGTCGGGACCTGCGGCGAGCAGTGTGCCACCCGTGTGGGTCATGGTAGGGCTCCGTCTCTGATAGCGGTCTTCAGTAATTTCCCAGGCCGCCACAGACGTTGAGCGCCTGCGCCGTGATGGAGGCGGCGGTGTCGGACGCCAGATAGCCGACCAGGCCCGCCACCTCCTGGGGGGTGGAGTAACGGCCCAGCGGGATCTTGGCGTTGAACTTCTCCTGGATGTCCTGCTCGCTCACGCCGTAGTGGCCGGCGTAGCCCTGGCGCACCCGCTGGGCCATCGGGGTCTCGACATAGCCGGGGCACACGGCGTTCACCGTGATGCCCGTCAAAGCCAGCTCCTTGCCCACGGCCTTGGTGAAGCCGACCACACCGTGCTTGGACGCCGAGTAGGGGGCGGCGAGCTCCACGCCCTGCTTGCCGCCGGTGGAGGCGATGTTGATGATCCGGCCCCAGTCGCCGTCCCGCATCCGGCCGGTGCTCAGTACATCACGGGTCACCCGGAACGTGCCGTTGAGATTGGTGTCGATCACATCCAGCCACAGCGAGTCCGCGAGCTCGGCGGTCACCCCGCCACCGCCCCTGCCCGCGTTGTTGACGAGAATGTCGATGCGCCCGTACGTCCGGACGGCCTCCTCGACCGCGGCCTTCACCTGCTCGCTGGAGGTGACATCGCAGACGGTGCCGGAGACCTCCAGGCCCTTTTCGCGCAGCTGCTTCACCACGGTGCGTACGCTGTCCTCGCCGCGCGCCACGCCGAACACCGCCGCGCCCTGCCGGGCCAGCAGCTCGGCCACGGCCAGGCCGATCCCGCTGGTCGCGCCCGTGACGAAGGCGACCCGTCGTTTCGCGTCTGTCATGGTGCTCTCCCGTTGGTCGTATGCGGTCCTGCGGTGGGCCGACCGTCACGCCGGGGCCTCGCGCCGGGCTCGACTCCCGGCCGAGCGGGCCGTTCGGCTGTCCTGACCGCGCCCCGGCGCCGGACGTTCACCACCCCCCCAGCCGGGCTCGATCCAGGGTCCAGCGCGCCCGGCCAGCGTGGCAGGAGTCCCGTGCGGCAACTGAGCGAGGAGGGCCCGTGCCCGAGCAGACGCAGACCATCCCGGACGTGCGCAAGTCGGTGACCGTGGCGGTCACGACCGGGGAAGCCTTCAGGGTGTTCACCGAGCGCCCCGAGGACTGGTGGCCGCCGTCCCACATCCTGGTCAAGAAGGAGCGGGCCGGTCTCGCCTTCGAACCGGGGGTGGGCGGCCGCTACTACGAGTGGGACGTGGACGGCACCGAGATCGCCTGGGGCCAAATCCTTCAGTGGGAGCCGGGCCGCCGGCTCGTCATGACGTGGCGGATCGACGGGCGCTGGCAGTCCATCCCCAACGACGAGCGGGCCAGCGAGATCGAGGTCGACTTCGAGCCACTCGACGCCGGCCGGACCAAGGTGTCCCTGGCCCACGTCAAGCTGCACAGACATGGTGAGGGCGCCGAGGGGATCTTCCGGGCGCTGGACGGGCCGAGTCCGGGCGAAACCCTGGAGCGGTTCGCCGCGGCCGTCGCGCAGAGCACCTGAACCGCTCCCCGGCCGGTGCGCCGGCCACTCGACCGGGGGCCCGGCCGCGAAGGCGGACGCGTTGGCTTATCCGGGCCGGTGCGTGACGCCGGTCCTCATGACCCGGTTGTGGTCTTGAGGACCGGCGTTGCCGACTGGAAGTGCGCGCTGGGGCTGGACCTGGCCGATCCGGGGGTGCGACTTCGCGGTGCTGTCGGAGCTCCGGGACCGGCTGGTCAGTGCCGACGGCGGGCGGTCGGTGCTGGAGGGCATCCTGGCTGCCCGGCAGGAGGGGCTGCTCGGCGGCGGGGGCAGGGCGCGCACGGACTCCCCGCATGTGGTGTGGTCGGCGCGTGAACGGACTCCCCGCATGTGGTGTGGTCGGCGCGCGCACGGACTCCCGGCATGTGGTGTGGTCGGCGCGCGCACGGACTCCCCGCATGTGGTGTGGTCGGCGCGCGCACGGACTCCCGGCATGTGGTGTGGTCGGCGCGTGAGCTGAACTGGCTGGAGTGGGCCGGCGAGAGCGGGCGGGCGGCGCTGAACGCGGTGGCCCTCGCCGAGCCGGACTGGCTGAATGCGCGTCCTGTGCCGGACTGGTTCACGCACTACGCGACCCGGATCGAGGACTCCCGCTTCCCCACGTCCCAGGCCAAGCGCGTCGAAGCGGGCCGGCGGATCGGTGCGGACGGCATGCGGCTGCTGGGGATGGCCCCACCTGCCCCTGCACCAGGTGGAAGCACTGGACCCACATCTGCCGCAGCGCCTCGACCCCCGCGGCGGTGTCCGCAGGCCGGGGCGCCGTCCGCCCCAAAAGACCGGCCGCCGGGCGCGAAGCGCCTGGTCACTCCGTATGGCACCGAGGCCAGGGGCAGCGTGAAGCGCGACGCTTTTTGGGACGGTTTCAAGGTCCCTCTCACCCAGACGTGTGAGCCGCAGACGGTGCATCTGGTCACGAACGTGACCACCACTGCCGCCACCGTCCCCGACGACGGATGGCCGCCGTCCTCCACACCGCCCTCGCGAGGCGGGGCCTGCCGCCCGGCGAGCACGGGGCGGGCACCGCCTATGCCAACGCCACCGCTCTGGCCGCCGCCCGCCGTGATCACCAGGTCGCGCTGCACGGGCCGCTGAAGTCGGTGACCGTGCCGCATGCCCGTGGTGAGGCCGCCTTCGGGCAGGACGCCTTCAGCATCGACTGGGACAACCAGCACGTGACCTGCCCCCACGGCGTCACCAGCACGCAGTGGCACCAGCGCCGTTCGCAGGACGGGCTGTTGGCCATCCGGGTCCGGTTCTCTCCGGCGGGCTGCAGCACCTGCCCCCCCGGCTGCGGAACCGCCTCGACTCCCCGAAAGCCCAGCGACGGGAGATCGGCATCAAGCCCCGTGAGGAGTACGAGGCCCTCCATCTCGCCCGCAAGCTCCAGGCGACCGACGAGCGGAAGGACCGTCACAAGATCCGCGCCGGGGCCGAAGGGACCATCTCCCAGGCAGTGCAAGCCTGCGGCCTGCGCGGATCCCGCTACCGTGGCCTGGCCAAGACCAGCCTCCAGCACCAGCTCACCGGCGCCGCGATCAACCTCATCCGCATCGAGCCCTGCCTCACCTGCAAACCTCATGCCCGCACCCGCACCAGCCCCCCGGCAGGACTTCGCCCCGCCGCATAACGACGGGGCGAAGCAACCAGGGCCCCGATAGACCAACAGCGTCCAAAGGCGCGGCCGGCCCTCTGCCGTGCCCGCGCCACCGGCCTGCCGAGACCAAGCGCCGGTACAGGCGACCTCGAGCGAGGCGTAGCAGGATCCAGCCAGGACATCACGATGCGTCGGCGCACCGTGTCACCACAGGAGGTCACGAGGATGGGGACCACTCCCGACAACGGCACCGGGCTGCTTCCCGCCGCGGAGAAGATACGTATCCTCGCGGCCGGGCACGCCCTGGAGGCGGACCAGCGACGCAGGCTCTCTCCCGAAGTGGCCGGCGCGCTGGGTGAGGCCGGCTTCGCCCGGCACTTCGTCGCCGCCGAATGGGGCGGCACCGAGGGCTCCTTCGACGAACTCACCCGAGCGGTGACGGCGGTGGGCGAGGGCTGTGCGGCCGCCGCCTGGTGCGCATCGCTGTCCGCCTACTCGGCGCGGTTCGCGGCGCACCTGCCCAAGGAAGGACATCACGCACTGTGGGGCGGCAGCCCGGACACGATCATCGCCACCGCTCTGATGCCGGCCGGGCGCGCGGTGCCGGCCGACGGCGGCTGGCGGCTGAGCGGCCGCTGGAGTTACGTCAGCGGGATCGAGTTCGCGTCCTGGGCGCTGGTGTGCGCCGCGGTGCCCGGCCCGGGCGGCGACGGTCCTCCCGAGCTGCGGTTCTTCGCCCTGGCCCGGGGTACGTACGCCATCGAGGAGACCTGGGACAGCGTGGGCATGCGCGCGACCGGCAGTCACACCGTGGTGGTCGACGACGCCTTCGTGCCGCGGCATCTGTCCTTCGCCCGCGCTGACATGCTGACCGGTCGCAACGCCACCTCCTCACTGGCCTGCCACCAGGTGCCGTTCCAGGCGGTCGGCGGCCTCACCTTCATCGCGCCGGTGGCCGGGGCCGCCGCGGGAGCGCTGCAGGCATGCGCGAGCACCGTGACCGGGCGCAAACGTACGGTCACGGCCGAGACGAAGCTGGTGCGGGCCTCCGGCCGGATCGACGCGGCCCGTCACCTCGTCCTGCAGAACGCCCAGGTGCTGGACCAGCGGCAGTTCACCTCCGCCCTCATGGCGCGCAACGAGCGCAACGCCACCTTCGCGGCCGAACTCCTCCAAGAGGCGCTGGACCTGCTGATCCACGCGGCCGGCACCAGCGGCCTCGGCGAGGGCCACGCCTTGCAGCGGCTGTGGCGGGACGTCACGTCGGCGACCAGCCACGTCGCCCTGCAGTACGACACGGCGGCCCGCAAGAACTACTCCACGGTGCTGTTGGGGCCGCCCGAGCAGTGAGACCGGGGCGCAAACAAGCCCGCGGACAGGGCAGGGCGCCGCGGGTCTCGGCTCGGTGCGCCCTGCGCGCGTGGGCGCGGGGGCCTCAACGAGCTCCACCACGAGGCGACTTGCTCTCCAACGGATGCCCGTACGGTGAGCCGGAATTCGGCGGCCAATGCGGAGGAGTCACCGTGTCTGTCCTTCATCAGGAAACCGATGTGTACCCCCTGCCGGGCTCCACCTACCGCGGGCCGTCCCCGCGCTATGCGGGGCTGCGCAGGGGACGGCCGGTCGTGAAGGTGCCCACGTCGGGTGGCGTGGACGCCTGGCTGGTCACCCGCTACGAGGACGTACGGGAACTGTCGGCCGATCCGCGACTGAGCCGGGCGCAGGCCTGTGGCGAGGGGGCATTGAGGGTCGGCGGCACGATGCACACCACTCCGGAAATGATCATCTCGCTGGACGCCCCCGAACACTCCCGCCTCCGCAAGCTCGTCGCGGGCGCCTTCACGATGCGGCGGGTCGAGCGCATGCGCGCCAACGTGCAGAAAGTCTGTGACGACTTGCTCGACGCCCTGCGGGTCGGCGACGCAAGGGCGGACCTGGTGCAGGAGCTGGCGGTGCCGCTGCCGCTGACCGTCATCGGAGAGCTGCTGGGCGTGCCGCCGAAGGATCTGCGGGCCTTCGAGCGGTGGGCCCGCGCGTTCGCCACGGTGGACGACCGGGCGGGCGGCGAGGAATCCCTCAATGCCCTCGCGAAGCTCAGCGAGTACATCGTCGGACTGATCGCCCACAAGCGTGCCGACCCCGCCGACGACATGCTGTCCGAGCTGATCGCGGCGCGGGACAACGATGACCGGCTGAGCGAGCAGGAGCTGGTCACCTTCGGGTTCACCCTCATCGGCGCCGGTTTCGACACCACGGCCAACCAACTTGCCAACTCCGTCCTCGCGCTGTTGACCGAGGGCCGCGACCAGTGGCAGTGGCTGGCCGAGGACACCTCCAGGATCCCCACAGCCGTCGAGGAACTGCTGCGGCACGTCAACCTGTTCGCCACCGACACCTCCGGCTTCCCGCGCATCGCCGCCCAGGACATCGAGGTCGGCGGCGTGACGATACGCAAGGGCGACGCCGTGCTCCTCGCCCTCGCCTCGGCCAACCGGGACGAGACCGTCTTCGCCGACCCCGACCGGCTCGACCTCGCGCGCGAGCGCAACCCGCACATCTCCTTCGGACACGGCCTCCACCACTGTCTCGGCAAGCATCTGGGGCGGATGGAGCTGGTGATCGCCGTCGAGGGCCTGGTGCGCCGGTTCCCCGATCTGCGGCTGGCCGTGCCGGAGTCCGAACTGCCCTGGCACGCAGGCGAGATCAACCACACGCTGACCAGCCTCCCGGTCGCCTGGGGCCCGTGATCCGCACGCGCACCCGCGGGCATCGGTGAGCCGGTCCCGGCCCTTGTCGTGGGCGCCTGGGCCGGCTCTCTCGTTCGGCAGGCACCGGCTCGCGCCCGCACGGGGCACGTTCGGCGAACGACGCGACGATGACCCGCGGAGCACCCGGGTGCGGGCACACGGCTGCGCCCGCGACCTGGCCGGGCCGCGGGCGCAAGACGGCGGGGCCGCCTCACCGCGCCGCGCCGCAGGCAGGCACGCCCCCGGCCCGGGCACGCGATGGGGGCCGGCGCCTCAGGCGGGCACGGCCGGCCTGTCCACACGCCCCGGCACGGCCGTGCGGGCGTGGTTCTTGAGGTCGAAACCGGGCAGCCGGACATCGTCCGGGGTCAGGTCGGTGCCGGCGCCGAGCAGCCGACGCACGATGCCATGGTCGGCGGGCCTGTTGACCGTCTCCACCGAGACCAGCCGGCCCCGGCGGAAACAGAAGACGGAGAACCGGCCCTCGTCAAGATCGCCGACCGTGACCGCCTCGTCATGGCCTGCGGTCAGCCCCACGATGTGCAGTCGCAGGTCGTACTGCTGCGACCAGAACGCCGGGACGGCCGTGTACGGTACCGGCTCGCCGCAGATCCCGGCAGCCACGCACCGAGCCTGGTCCGATGCGTTCTGCACCGACTCCAGCCGGACAGAGCGGCCCAGGTGCGGGCTGGGGAAGCGGGCGCAGTCGCCGATCGCGTACACGGCCGGGTCGCTGGTCCGCAGCCGCTGATCGACGATGATGCCGTCGCCGACGACGAGCCCCGCCTCGGCGGCGAGTTCGGAGTTGGGCAGCACGCCGACACCGATGACCACGAGATCGGCGGGCACCCGCTCGCCGCCGTCCAGCTCCAGGGCCTCGACCCGGCCGCACGCGTCGGCTCGCAGCCCCCTCACCTCCCGGCCCAGCAGCAGACGCACCCCGCGATCACGGTGCCGGCCGGCGAGCCACGCCGACATCTGTGCGGTGAGCGCCCTGGACAGCACCCGTGGCTCGCTCTCCACCACGGTGACGCCGTGGCCCAACATGCGTGCGGTGGCGGCGAGTTCAAGCCCGATGAACCCGGCGCCGATCACCGCGACGCGCCGCGCCGGGCCGTCCAGGCGCTGCCGGAGCTCCTCGGCGTCCGCGAGCGTGCGCAGCGACAGGACGCCCCAAAGACCGACATCGGCCAGTGGAAGTGTGCGCGGCCGGGCACCGGTGGCCAGCACCAGCTTGTCGTAGCGCAGCGTGGCACCCGAGCCCAGGTGCACGGCCCGCCGGGTGAGGTCGACGCGCCGGGCGCGGTCGCCGGACACGAACGTGACGTCCCGGTCCGCGAAGAACGACCCGCCGCGCAGAGCCAGGTCCTCTGCCGTGACGTCACCGCGGAGATAGCCCTTGGACAACGGCGGCCGCTGGTAGGGACGTACGGACTCCTCACCGACGAGGGTGACGCGGCCCGCGTACCCCCTGCCGCGCAGCGCGGCCACGGTCTCCAGGCCGCCCTGGCCGGCGCCGATGACGACAACTCCCGCCGTGGCCATCAGCTCTGGGCCTCGGGCAGATGGACCAGCAGGCCGTCGAGCGCATCGGAGACCGGCAACTGGCAGCTCAGCCGGCTGCTGTCCTGCCGTGGGCAGGCCGTGCCGTACAGCACGTCGTCCTCGACGGAATCCATCTCGGGAAGCGGCAGCGTGTTGGCCTCGTCGATGTAGACATGGCAGGTGCCGCACTGGGCGGAACCGCCGCACTGTGCCTCGATGCCGTCGACGTCATTGAGCTTCGCGCCCCGCATGACCGTGTTGGGCGCCGTGACGTCGACGACGGTGACCGTGCCGTTCGGATGCTTGTACGTGATCTTGGCCATGGCTTCCTCCGTCAAATGTTCGGCCGCCCGCGAAGACGCACCCGGACTCTTGCCACCGGTACTCGGGGCGCGGTGGAGCACCTCTCGACGGCCCCGCTCCTTTCGTACTCGCGGCACGGCGGAGCACCTCTGGATGGCGCTGCCCCGGCTCGACCCGGCCGCCATCACCAGTCGATCGGCGCGGCGCAGCGTGCCTGTCATGACTCCTCAGACCTCGCGGACCCCCGCCCCGCCCGGTGCCGCCGGCAGCCGGCTCGGCCTCGTGCTGGCCGCTTGCTGCCTGGGACAGTTCATGAACGTCCTGGACGCGTCGGTGGTCAATGTGGCGCTGCCCGCCATCGCCGAGGACCTGCGCTTCGACCGGCACGACCTGTACCTGGTGAACAACGCCTACACGGTCGTCGTCTGCGGCTTCCTGCTGCTCGGCGGCAGGCTCGCGGACCTCCACGGGCGGCGCAGGATCTTTCTCTGCGGCGTCGCCCTGTTCACCCTCGCCAGTGCCGTCGGCGGTGCCGCGGACGGCCCGGCGACCCTGATCCTGGCCCGCGCCTTCCAGGGCCTGGGCGCCGCGGTGATGGCGCCGGCCACCCTCACCGTCCTCGCCGCCACCTTCACCCAACCCGCAGCCCGGGGACGGGCGTTCGGCTGGTGGAGCGCGGTGTCGGGTGCCGCCGGGGCGATCGGTGTGCTGGCCGGCGGAATGATCACCCAATGGCTGTCCTGGCGCTGGATCCTGCTGGTCAACGTGCCGATCGGCATCGCCCTGTTCGCGACCGTGTGCTGGGTGGTGCCGCAGGGGCGCGGCCCGCGGAGGGAGAAGCACCGCCTCGACATCCCGGGAGCGGTCACGGTGACCCTCGGCCTGATGGGCGCGGTGTACGCAGCCGCCGCATCGCACACCTACGGCTGGGGCTCGGCCGCGGTGCTGGTCCCGCTGATCGGCGGGGCGGTGCTGCTCGCGCTGTTCGTGCTGATCCAGACGAGATTCGCCCGCGATCCGCTGGTGCCGCTCGTCATCTTCCGCAACCGCCCGGTCGCCGCCGCCAACACGGTCGCCTTCTTCGCTATCGCCGCGCTCTTCAGCACGTTCTACTTCTTCACCCTGCTCCTTCAGCAGGTCCTCGGCTACAGCCCACTGCGTACCGGACTGGCCTACCTGCCGTTGTCGGCCGGTATCGCCCTGGCCGGCTGGGGCGTCTCCTCCTTGGTGCCGCGCTGCGGCCCGCGCCCCGTCCTGCTGGCCGGGCTCTGCGTGTCCTGCGTCGGCCTGCTGTGGCTGTCGCGCCTGGACGAGAACGCCACCTACGCCGCGGATGTGCTCGGGCCCGTCCTCCTGCTCGGCTCCGGCATGGGTGCGGTGCTCAACGCCACCACGAACGCCGCCACAGCCGGGCTCCCCGCCCACCAGGCGGGTCTCGGTTCCGGGCTCCTCAACGCCACCCGTCAACTGGGTTGCGCCACCGGCCTGGTGGCCCTCACAGCGCTCTCCTCGGCCCGTATCGACGCCGTGGTCGAGCCGACGAGCGGCGCGGCATCCCCCCATGCGCTCGCCGCGGGCTACGGCCTCGCGCTCACCGGGGCCGCCCTGCTCACCGCCGCGGCGCTGCCGGCCGCGCTGCTGGTTTCGCGGCGCCGTCGGCACGGCCTGGTCAGGGGCCGTTCAAGGGCCTCTCAAGGCGCCGAGGAGACGCTGGCCTCCTGATGAAAGGGAGGTTCGCGGTGGTATTCGACTTCTACGCACAGCGACCGCGCTGGTCGCCCACGCCCGACGACGAACAACTCCAGCACACGACGATCGAGGTGCCGCGCGACTACAGCGAGCCGGACGGCGAACGCATCACCCTCGCTCTCAGCCGCCGCCGGGCCACCGTGCCAGGGCGGCGGCGCGGCATTCTCCTGGGAGTGAACGGAGGCCCTGGCGGGGACTGGGGACTGGGCCGGGCGCTGCCCGACAAATTCGCCGCCACCCCACTGCAGGAGGTGTACGACCTCATCGGCTTCGACCCCCGGGGCACCGGAGAGTCGACCAACCTCCTGGCCGAAGTGACCGTCCCCAGGGCGCCGTTCGACTCACGCCCCCCGGACTCGGCCTTCGAGATCCTCGCCCAGGACATGCGGCTGCGCGAGGAGGCCTGCGCCCGCGCGGGCGGCGAGCTGCGGCGCCACATCAGCACGCCCAACACGGCCCGTGACATGGACGTGATCCGCGGTGTGCTCGCAGAGGAGCGGTTGAACTTCGTGGGATACGCCTACGGCGCATACGTCGGCGCGGTGTACGGCACGCTGTTCCCCGCCCGCCTGGACCGCAGCGTCCTCGACTCGTGTGTCCACCCCGACTGGACCTGGCGGGAACAGTTCCTGTGGCAGGGCGAGGCGGTGCAGCGCAACGTCGAGCGGTGGGCCCGCTGGACCGCCGACCGCAACGGCACGTTCGGGCTCGGGCTCTTCCCGGCCCAGGTGCTCGGCACCGTCGAGGAGGTGGCCCAAGGGCTGGAGGTGCTGGGACACAACGATCCGCAGCTGCGCACCCTGTTCGACGGAGCCGTGGGCAACCGTGCCGCCGACCGCGGGCAGTGGGCGGAACTCGCCCTCCTCGTCGCACGCCTGCAGAGTTCCCCGCATGACGCCGAGACCTGCCGGGCGCTGCTGGCGCGGCAGGGCACCTGGCGCCCCTTGGACAGCGAGGGCGAGCTGCGCGTCGGTGTCCTGGAGGCCACCACCCTGGAGCACGCGTGGCCCTGTGACCTGGAGGTCTACTACCAGGACATGCGCGACTTCCGCAAGCGCTTCCCGTACGGCTACGGAGTCCTCAGGGCGCAGCCCTGGGTCGGCGCCTTCCGAACGTTCGAGGCTCCCCAGGCCCCGGTGGCGCCCATCCGCGAGGGCTATCCGGTGGGCCTGGTGGTCCAGGCCGACGGTGACCCGATGGACCACTACGCGGGCGGTGTGGCGATGGCCGAGCGGCTGGGCCACCATCTGCTCACCGTCCAGGACTCCGGTGAGCACGAGGTCTACGTCCTCGGCGACAACCCGTACGTCGACGCCGTGGTGCACCGCTACCTGGTGGACGGCGAGCTGCCGGCGCCCCGCGCCTCCTGCCCGGGCCGCACGTCCCGCCCAAACGTCCCCGCGGACCACGACTGAGCGACACGGCCCGACGTTCGAGGCGCCGGGTCCCGGAGGGCGAGCGGCCGGACGCCCCTGCGGGAGCGGCGCAGCGCACGCGAGCGGCCGGGCGCGCTCAGTGGAAACGGATGTCGTGAACGTCGGCGTCAGCCGCGGCGAACCTCAGCAGCCGGGCCCCTTCCTCGGCCAGCGCCGTACGCTCCGACTTCGCCAACGGACCGTCGAACGCCTCAAGGACCAGCGTCGCGGCGCTCCGGTGCTGCTCGAGGCGCCACACCCCCCGCACGAAACCGTCGACCAGGAAGGTGGACTTGATCAGCCCGTTCCGGGTGAAGACGAGCTTACGGTGCTCGGCGCTGATGACGCGGCTGCGATCGGCGTGCGACAGCAGGATGTTGTCGAACTCGGGCAGATACCGCACGGGCACGTCGAGGTCCGGGCCGGGACGAGGCGCGTCGGGCAGGTCGAACAGCTCGACCCCGTTCTCGTCGCGGAAGGTGCGCAGACCGGGCCGGAGCCGGCGTACCGGCTCGGCGAGGCGGGTCATACCGGACCAGGTCTGGATGTCCTTGACCGACGCAGGGCCGAAGGCCGCCAGGTAGCGCCGCACCATCGTGTCGGGAGAAACGTCCCGGCCAGGTGTCCGGCCCAGCCAGGACTCGGCCGTGGTGTGCACGGCCTGCCCGCTCTCGCCCCACAGCCCCCGCGGCGGGATCTGCACCAGCGGCACCAGAGTGCGTACGACGTTGGCCAGCGCGAAGGCGTCCCGATCCGGCAGGCGCTCGGCCAAAAGCTTGCCGAGCATGCCCAGGGTGGCCGGCCGCGCCTCGACCAGCTGTCGTCCGATGGCGGCCACTTCGGGCAGGTCGAGACCGGTCAGCAGGCGGCCGAAGGTGCTGTTCAGGGCGCGCTCCAGGGAGGGCTGGAGCACTGGCCGCAGTGCCAGGCAGTCCTCCGCCGTGACCAGGTGGATCGTGCCGCGCATCATCGCAAGACGGACCACCGCACGGTCCCCGACCGCCCGGGCGAGATCCTCGATGCGAAAGCCGGACAGCCGGGTCCACAGCCCGATGTACGGCGGATTGGGAGCCTGGGCCTGCAGGCCGACGAGGCGGGCCACACCCTCGGCGGCCGGCACAGGCGCCCGCTCGGTCAGCAACTGCCGGGCCAGGAGCGCCCGGTTGAGGGCCCGCCGGTTCCACACCTCTGCGTCTGCCGTCACCACGGACCGTAATCCTCTCCTCGGCGGTTCTTGGCGCCGCTGATCTTTGCCCAGTGTGCGACACGGCGGTACGGCACCGCGCGCCGGCGCGGTGCGAGGCGGATTCCGGGACGCTCTAGGTGGTGACCTCCACCACGCAGTGATCACCGACGACGAGGCGTCCGCACTCGGCGATCACAGCCGAGGCGACCGTGGCGTCCCGCCCGATGACCGAGCCGTGCAGACCGCCGACCCGCTGGACCGTGGCACCCGCCAGCATGATCGAGTAATGCACTCCCGCCGAGATGAGGACACAGTCTGGGCCCACTGCGGTGTGCGGGCCCACGCAACTGTCCTCCACGAGCGATCCGGCCCCGACGACCGCGGGACCGACGATGCGCGAGCGGACGACACGCGCGCCCTCCTCCACCACGACCGGGCCGGACAGCTCGCTCGCGTCGTCGACTTCACCCCGCACGGATCCCTCCACGCGGTCGAGGAGTTCGCGGTTGCAGTCGAGGATGTCCTCGACCTCGCCGGTGTCCTTCCAGTAGCCCGCGTAGGTCCGCGCCACCACCTCAAACCCCTGGTCCACCAGCCACTGCAGGGCGTCGGTGACCTCCAGCTCGCCGCGGGCGCTCGGTCGGATGGCGGCCACGGCGGCGTGGACGGCCGAGGTGAAGAAGTACACCCCGATCACCGCGAGGTCGCTGCGGGGATGCTGGGGCTTCTCGACGAGACGGAGCACCCGCCCGTCCTCGTCGAGCTCCGCGACCCCGAACGCCCTTGGATCGGGGACCTTGTGGACGACGATCTGAGCGGCCGGACGCTTCTCCCGGAACTCCTCGGCGAGGTCACCGATGCCGTCGACGAGCATGTTGTCGCCCAGGTACATGACGAAGTCGTCGTCGCCGAGGAAGTCCCGTGCGATCGCTATGCAGTGCGCCAGACCCCGTGGCTCGTCCTGCTGGATGTAGGTGATCTCAACCCCCGGCACCGCGTTGTCGCCGAGGACCGCCGCGATCTCCCGGCCGCGGTCGCCGACCACCAGACCGACCTGGGTGACCCCCATGTCCCGCAGATTCTCCAGGACATGGACGAGTACCGGTGTGTTGGCGATCGGAATCAGCTGCTTCGGCATGGAGTGGCTGAACGGACGCAGCCGACTGCCCAGCCCTCCCGCCAGGGCGAGCGCCTTCATCAGGATCCTCCTCGGTAGGCCAGGGAAGCGTCATGCCGCCGGAGCATGTGCCGCGAAAGTCGGGGCCCGCTCAATTTCCGCTGGGGGACGCCCAGGAGCCCCGGCGGGCACGGTCGCCCGCGCGGCGGTACGGGCGGACACCCGCATGCTCGGCCCGCCGCCCGCACCCCCGGCGGGGAGCGCTGGGACCAGCGGGGCAGGGAGCGGATCCGCCGCGTCGACCCGCCCTCAAGCCGTGGTTGAGGCGCTGTCCCTAGCCTCGGGCGACCGATGCCCGAAGCAGCGCTGAAGGGACTCCTCGATGAGTGCGGCCATCACGCCCTTTCGTATCGACATACCCGAGGCGGATCTCACCGATCTCAAGGACCGCCTGTCCAGGACCCGTTGGCCGGACGCGGAGACCGCACCCGGCCACTCCCAGGGCATGCCGCTGTCCTTGACACGAGAGCTCTGCGCCCACTGGGAGCACGACTACGACTGGCGCGCCGCCGAGGCCCGGCTGAATGCGGTTTCGCAGTTCCGTACGGAGATCGACGGGCTCAACATCCACTTCCTGCACGCCCGCTCCCCGCACCCCGGCGCGCTGCCCCTGCTGGTCAGTCACGGCTGGCCCGGTTCGGTCGCGGAGTTCCAGGACATCGTGGGACTGCTGACCGACCCCCCCGATCCGGCCGACGCCTTCCATGTCGTCTGCCCCTCGCTGCCGGGCTTCGGCTTCAGCGACAAGCCGTCCGGCGAGGGCTGGACCGCCGAACGCACGGCGGCCGCCTGGGCCGACCTGATGGCCCGGCTCGGCTACCGGCGCTACGCGGCCCACGGGGTGGACTGGGGCTCGTTCATCACGGCGATCATGGGCGAGAACGACACCGGTTCGCTGGCCGGCATCCACCTGACCATGCCGTTCGCACGGCCCGCGCAGGAGCAGGCGGAGCTCTCCGAGCGCGATCTGCGGGGGCTGGCCGCGATGAAGGAGTTCCAGCGGCAGGAGGGCGGCTACTCGGTCCTCCAGGCCACCCGCCCGCAGACCATCGGATACGCGCTCACGGACTCGCCGGCCGGACAACTCGCGTGGATGGCAGAGAAGTACTGGGCCTGGAGCGATCACGACGGTGACCTGGAGAAGGCGATCTCCCGGGAGCGGCTGCTCGACGCGGTGTCGGTGGGCTGGTTCGCGGCGACCGCCGCCTCGTCCGCCCGCATCTACTGGGAGAGCCAGAACAAGCTGGCCCTCGCGCCGGTCGCCGTCCCCACGGCCATCTCCAACTTCCCCAAGGACGGCCGTATGCCGCGGCCCTGGATCGAAGAGCGCTTCAGCGATCTGCGCCGCTGGACGGACCACGAGCACGGCGGCCACTTCCCGGCGCTGGAATGCCCCGAGGTCCTGGCCGGTGAACTCCGGGCGTTCTTCCGGGACCTGCGCTGACAACACCTTGCGTCCCGGACCCGGCCCGTTCGAGAGGGATTCGAGCCGGGCACCCGATACTGCCCGCCATGCTGACATCCTCCGACGTCGTGGGCACCTGGAGCGCCGAGGTCGCGCGCCCCAGCAAGACCTCCCTCAGTACCTTCCGCTTCACAGCCGACGGCCAGGCGCTGCTCCTGTCCGGCGGGGTGGGTGCCGGCACCTGGATCCCCACCGGCCCGGACTCCTTCTCGTACCGGATCGCGGAGCCGCTCTTCGACCCCCAGGGCGGCTATCTGGGCTGGGTGGACATCGACCAGCACGCCGTCCGGCAGGGCTCTGCCTTCACCAGCACCGGCATTTCCACGGTGTACGACGCGGACGACCGGTGCGCCTACCGCGCGCCGGTCGACATCACCGCCCACCGGTCAGCCGGCTGAGATCCGCACCGCCACATTGCCCCGGTACGCGCCCTTCAGGAGCGCGATCAGACCCTCGGGCGCCGCCTCGATCCCGCCCTCGACGAGGGTGTGCGGGAAGACGAACCGGCCCTCGGCGACCCACTGGGCGAAGTGCTCGACCCATGCCTGGATCTGCTCCGGGGTGTGATAGCAGGCGAACGGCCGCAGCTCCAGGTGCTTGGTGATGGCCGTCATGAGGTCGAACCGCGGATTGCCCTGCTGCCCGTTCTGCGCCGACAGAGCGCCGCACAGCGCGAACCGGGCGTGCGGGGCCGCCACCTCCAGCGCTGCCTCGAACTGCTCGCCTCCCACGTTGTCGAAGAAGACGTCGATGCCCTGGGGAGCCAGTTTTCTCAACTGGTCGGCCACGGGCCCGTCGTGATAGTCGAACGCGGCGTCGAAACCGAGCTCGTCCACCAGATAGTCCACCTTGGCTTTGCTGCCGGCACTGCCGATCACCTTCGCGGCACCGCGGCACTTCGCGACCTGGCCCGCGAGGGAACCGACCCCGCCCGCCGCGCCGGACACGAACACCACGTCGCCCTCGCGCGCCTGGGCGAGCGTGGCCATGCCGTAGTACGCGGTGGGGCCCTGGCTCAGGAAGTACACCGGGCTCGGGAACAGCTCCGGGTAGATCTTGAAGTAGGTGTGCGCCGGGCCGGAGGAGTACTCGCCCCATCCTGTGAAGGACTGGACCACGTCGCCGACGGCCAGGTCGTCGCTCGCGGACCGCACGACGGTGCCGAGAGCCCCCCCGCCGAGCCGCTGCCCCACCTGGAACGGCGGTACGGGCAGGCGGCAGCCGGTCCTCATGAGGTCTTGGTACGCGGCGGCGAGCGGCAGGTAGTCCGTACGGACCAGCACCTCGCCGGGCGCCGGTTCGCTCACTTCGACGTCCACGACGTCGAAGTGAGCGGGGGTGAGTTCACCCTCCAGGTGCTGGGTCAGCCGCACTTCGCGGGCCGTCTTCGGGATTTCCAAAACCACGCCGGTCATGACGCTCCTTCACACCTGCGCAACGACAACGGCCTCCATTCATGCCCAGTCCGCTCGGGAGGGGCTCGGGAGGGGCTGGAGCACGAGCCACTGGAGCACGACTCGACGGAACAGGTGCCCAGGGGGCCTCACGGGACGGTTCGGGCCGCCGGCAGCGGGGCGTTGGCGTACTCGCCCGGCCCCGCCCCGGAGCGGGCACGCACCCGGCCGGGACCGACCGAGCGACGCTCAAGCCGGAGCCGACCCCCCGGACCGATGGTGGGCGGGACGCCGACCAACTCACGACGCGGAGGAAAGCGATGGGCAAGTTCGACGGCAAGGTTGTGCTCGTCACAGGTGCGGCCCGGGGACAGGGGCGTTCCCACGCAGTGCGGTTCGCCCGCGAAGGAGCCGACGTGGCCGTCCTCGACGTCGCCGCGCAGGTGGGTTCCGTGCCGTACTCGATGCCGGGGACCGACGACCTGGACGAGACCGTGAAGTTGGTGGAGAACCTCGGGCGCAAGTGTGTCTCCGGCAGGGTCGATGTGCGTGACGCCCCGCGGCTCGGCACCTTCGTCCAGCAGGTGGAGGAGGAACTGGGAGGCGTCGACTTCCTGCTCGCCAATGCCGGGGTGTTCTCGTTCTCGACGATCGCCGAGATGCCCGACCAGACCTGGCAGGACATGGTCGACGTCAACCTGACCGGGGCGTTCCACTCCATCCGGGCGGTGCTTCCCGGCATGATCGAACGCCGCCGCGGCCGCATCGTCGCCACCTCGTCCATGGCCGGCAAGATGGGCATGGCGAACGTCGGCCACTACGCCGCGACGAAATGGGGGCTCATCGGACTGGTCAAGTCGGTGGCCACGGAGGTCGGCCAGTACGGTGTCACCGCCAACGTGGTGTGCACGGGCGCCGTCGACACGCCGATGATCAACAACCCGAGCGCCTACAAGCTGTTCCTGCCGCATCTGGACAACCCCAGCCGGGAGGAAGTCGTCCAGGCCTTCCGCGCGTTCAACACCATCCCCGAGGCATGGGCCGAGTGCGAGGACATCTCCAACACGATGGCCTTCCTCTGCTCCGACGAGGCCCGTTTCATCACCGGCGAGACGATCGCCGTCGCACTGGGCCAGAACGCCTCCAACGCGACCTGAGGGCGTTGGCACGCAGCGGGCGGGGCGGAGGGCTGCCACCGGTCCGGGGCCGGCCGCGAGAACGGCACCACGTCATGACGACAGGCACGGTCATCCACGCCGATCACCGGAGCGAGAACTCCCTGACCGTGGAGGACCGTGCCTGCGCGGTGCTAGGGGGTGTCTGGTGGACCAGGGCCGGGCGCGGCGTCCGGCACGGCACCTCGCGGCGTTGCCGAATCGCCCCGACAGCTCCGCCATCGAGACGCTCCGGCGCCTTGCGACGCACCGCACCAGACGCCGCGCCCTGACCGACCCTGATCCACCAGACACCCCCTAGCGGCCCGCGATGTCCATGCCCCCGTCGACGGTGATGATCTGGCCGGTGACCAGGGCGCTCGCGGGCCCGGCGAGCCGCGTAATCCAAGGGGCGATGTCCTCGGGATCCGACACACGGCCCAGCGGGATGCCCTGTACCACGCCGGCGAACAGCCCCTCGACCTGCTCGTCGCTCAGCCCGTTGGCCGCGTACGCCTCGGTGCGTACGAAACCGGGGGCGACGGCATTGACCCGCACACCCCGCGGAGCGAGTTCGGCCGCCCAGCTCCTGGTGAAACTGTGCACGGCTGCCTTGCTCGCAGAGTAGACCGAGCTGTCGGGCCCCGGATTGTGGCCGCCCCGACTGGACACCAAGACGATGCTGCCGCCGGGCGAACGCAGCAGCGGCAGCAGGTGCGTGGTCAGCAGGAGGGGGCCAAGGACGTTGGTCTCCAGGACATCCCTGGCGTCGGCGGCGTCGAGCGCTGCCAGCGGGCTGAAACGGAAGACACCCGCGTTGTGCACCAGGACGTCCAGCGACCCGGTACGCTCACGCACCGTCTCGGCGACGGCCTCCGCGCCCGACTGGGTGGTCACGTCGGCGGTCACGGGCACGATCACCGGACTGAGCTCGGCAACCTCGGCCAGTCGTTCCTTGCGGCGCCCGGTCACTATCACCGCGGCGGCACCGAGTGCGGCGAAGGCCAAGGCGGTGGCCCGGCCTATGCCGGTGCCGCCTCCGGTGACCACGACGGTCTGTTGGACAAAGGGCTGGTCGGACATGGCGGTTCCCTTCCTGGTCCGGCTGGGGACGCCAGTACAGCCGGGGTGCCTCGGGCCACGGTCGAGCGCGCGAAGAGGAGCGGGACACGGCGCGCACCGCGCCCCTGGGGCCGCGGTGCGACGCCGGGGCGGGTGCCCGCCGCTGGGCCGCCCCGCCGTCTCCGGCGGTGCCCACCCCCTCCCGTACGCCGTGGCTAGAGTCGCCCGGCGAGGGCGGGCAGCTGGGCGGGCGAGGAGGGGGCCCACCACGTCGGGTTGTCCCGGTACCAGTTGACGACGTTGGCCAGTCCCTGTTCGAAGGGGACGGCGGGTGTGTAACCCAGCTCGCGGCAGATCTTGGTGTCGTCCAGCGCGTACCGCAGGTCGTGGCCGTTGCGGTCGGCAACCGAGCGGACCAGCTGGGGGTCGGCGTCGCACAGCTTCACCAGGAGATCGGTCAACTGGCGGTTGGTGCGCTCATTGCCGCGCCCGATGTTGTAGATGTGGCCGGCCCGGCCCCGGGTCAGGACGCTGTGGACGGCTCGGCAGTGGTCGTCGACGTGCAACCACTCCCTGACGTTCCTGCCGTCCCCGTAGAGCGGGACCGGCCTGCCGTGCAGCAGATTGGTGACGAACAGGGGAATCAGTTTCTCGGGGTGCTGACGCGGGCCGTAGTTGTTGGAACAGCGCGTGATGGACACGGGAAGGCCGTGGCTGCGCCAGTACGACCTGGCGATGAGGTCGGCGGACGCCTTGGACGCGGCGTAGGGCGAGTTGGGGAGCAGGGGATGTTCCTCGGTCCACGAGCCCACGGGGATGGAGCCGTACACCTCGTCGGTGGAGACGTGCACCACCCGCTGGACTTGGGAGGCCACACAGGCGTCCAGGAGGGTCTGCGTGCCGCACACGTTCGTACGGACGAACGTGGAGGCGTCGGTCAGGGACCGGTCGACGTGGGACTCCGCGGCGAAGTGGACCACCGCGTCGTGTCCCGGCAGCAGATCGAAGAGCAGTGCGCGGTCGCAGACGTCACCCTGGACGAAGGTCAGCCGGGGCGCGTCCATCGGGAGGTTCGCGCGATTGCCCGCGTAGGTGAGCTTGTCCAACACGGTCACTTCGGTGCCCGCGCTGCCCGGAAAACCGCCGTCGAGCAGCGTCCGGACGTAGTGGGACCCGATGAAACCGGCGCCCCCGGTAACGAAGACCCTCATGCGGAGCCCCCCGCCAGGACCGGTGCTTGCGCCATCGGAACTCCTCCTCACAGTGCGGACCGCAGGCCGCACCCGGCCGGGTGAGACGTGGCCGTGCCCGGTGCCGCGCGGTCGATGGGATCAGCGTGAAAGCGGTGCCACCGCGGTGGCGAGCCCGAGATTCTGGTGGATCTCCAGGGTCGCGGTGGAGCGGTTGAGCGTGATGTAGTGCAGGCCGGGCACGCCCTCGGCGAGCAGCCGCTCGGCCATGACAGTGGCGTGTTCGACGCCGATGCGATGCCCCTCGGCGGGGTCGTCGCGAGCGGCTTCGAGCCGGTGGGCCAGGTCCTCCGGAAAGGCCGCTCCACTGAGTTCGGCGAAGCGGCGGATCTGGCGGACATCGGTGGCGGGCATGATCTCGGCGATGAGGGGTGTCGCGCAGCCGGCGGCGCTGACGCGGTCGCGCAGCCGCAGGTAGTCCTCCACGTCGAAGAACATCTGGGTGATCGCGTAGTCGGCGCCCGCCCGGCACTTGGCGACGAAGTGCCGTATGTCGCTGTCCCAGTCGGCGGAGCGGGGATGGCGCTCGGGGAAGGCCGCGACCCCGACACTGAGGTCGCCCATCTCGCGTATCAGGGTGACCAGTTCATGGGCGTACGTGAGGCCTTGGGGGTGTGCCGTCCACCGGCCGCCCGGATCGCCCGGCGGGTCGCCGCGCAGTGCGAGCACATCACGTACTCCCGCGTTCGCGTACTGCCCGATGATGTGCCGCAGCTCGCCGACCGAGTGGCCGATGGCGGTGAGGTGGGCGACGGGGCGCAGGGTGGTGTGCGCTGCGATCCGCTGGGTCATCTCGACGGTGCGGCCGCGGGACGAGCCGCCCGCGCCGTAGGTCACCGACACGAAGGTGGGCGACAGCGCCTCGATCCGGCGGATCGCGTTCCACAGGGCACGGATGCCCGCCTCGCTCTTCGGGGGGAAGAACTCGAAGGAGAAGGAGCGCCTGCCGTCGGCGAGGATGTCACGCAAGGGGGTCATGACCGGCCGCCTCCCGCGTTGAAGTAGCTGGCTTCGGGGTGGTGGATGACGAGGGCGTCGGTGGACTGCTCGGGGTGGAGCTGGAACTCCTCGGAGAGGTGCACGCCGATGCGCTCCGGCCGGAGGAGGCCGGCGATCTTCGCCCGGTCCTCCAGGTCGGGGCAGGCCGGGTAGCCCAGCGAGTAGCGGCAGCCCTGGTACTCGGTACGCAACATGGCCTGCAACGATCCGGGATCGGCCGCCGCGATGCCGAGCTCGGAGCGGACCCGCGCGTGCCAGTACTCGGCCAGCGCCTCGGCCAGCTGGACGGACAGGCCGTGCAGCTCCAGGTAGTCGCGGTAGGAGTTGGACTCGAACAGCTCGGCCGTGGCCTCGCCGATCTTCGAGCCGACCGTGACGACCTGGAGCCCGACCACATCAATCTCGCCGGACTCCTCGGGGCGGAAGAAGTCCGCCAGGCACAGCCGGCGCCCGCGACGCTGGCGCGGGAAGGTGAAGCGGGTGCGCTCGGAACCGTCCTCGTTGAGCAGGATCAGGTCGTCTCCCTTGGACACGCACGGGAAGTAGCCGTGCACGACGGCCGCTTCGAGCAGGTTGTCCGTACGCAGCCGGTCCAGCCACCTTCGCAGCCGCGGCCGGCCCTCGCTCTCGACGGTGTCGCCCTTGAGGCCCCACTGGCCCTTGAAGAGCGCGCCCTCGTCCAGCCAGGACGCGTACTCCTTGAGGCCGATGCCCTTGATGACGCGGGTGCCCCAGAACGGCGGGGTGGGCACCGGGTTGTCGGTGGACACCTCGGAGCGCACCGAGCCCTCGGGCGCGTCCTGCCCGGCCGGCTCCCCGCTGGTCGCGGGGCGCCTCGGGACGCGGCGCTGCTTCAGCTCGGGCAGCACGGCGCCGGGCACGCCGCGCTTCACGCCGATCAGGGCGTCCATGAGCCGCAGGCCCTCGAAGGCGTCGCGGGCGTAGCGGACCTCGCCCTCGTAGATCTCGTGCAGGTCCTGTTCGACGTAGGCGCGGGTCAGCGCGGCGCCGCCGAGGATCACCGGGTAGTCGGCGGCCAGCTTGCGCTGGTTCAGCTCCTCCAGGTTCTCCTTCATGATCACTGTGGACTTGACCAGGAGGCCGGACATCCCGATCACGTCGGCCTTGTGCTCCTGTGCGGCCTCCAGGATCGTCGAGACCGGCTGCTTGATGCCGAGGTTGATCACGTTGTAGCCGTTGTTGGACAGGATGATGTCCACGAGGTTCTTGCCGATGTCGTGGACGTCTCCGCGCACGGTGGCGAGGACGATCGTGCCCTTGCCCTCCGCGTCGGACTTCTCCATGTGCGGCTCAAGATGGGCCACGGCCGACTTCATGACCTCGGCGGACTGCAGGACGAACGGCAGCTGCATCTGACCGGAGCCGAACAGCTCACCGACCACCTTCATGCCCGCGAGCAGGGTGTTGTTCACGATGTCCAGGGCGGGCGCGGACTGCAGGGCCTCGTCGAGGTCGGCCTCAAGACCGTTCTTCTCGCCGTCGATGATGCGGCGCTGCAAACGCTCGTCCAGCGGGAGCGCGGCCAGTTCCTCCGCCTTGCCCGCCTTCATCGACTTCATGTTGACGCCCTCGAAGAGCTCCATGAGCCTCTGCAAGGGGTCGTATCCCTCAGAGCGCCGGTCGTAGATCAGATCGAGGGCGACCTTGACCTGCTCCTCCTCCAGGCGCGCGATGGGCAGGATCTTGGAGGCGTGCACGATCGCGGAGTCCAGGCCCGCCTTCACGCACTCGTCGAGGAAGACGGAGTTCAGCACGACCCGGGCGGCCGGGTTCAGGCCGAAGGAGATGTTGGACAGGCCGAGCGTGGTCCCCACGTCGGGGTGGCGGCGCTTGAGTTCGCGGATCGCCCCGATCGTGGCGATGCCGTCGCCGCGCGACTCCTCCTGGCCGGTGCAGATGGTGAAGGTGAGGGTGTCGATGAGGATGTCCGACTCGCGGATGCCCCAGGAGCCGGTCAGGTCGGCGATGAGGCGTTCGGCGATGGCGACCTTGTGCTCGACGGTACGGGCCTGGCCCTCCTCGTCGATGGTCAGGGCGATCAGCGCGGCGCCGTGCTCGGCGGCGAGCGCGGTGACCTTCGCGAACCGCGACTCCGGTCCGTCGCCGTCCTCGTAGTTGACGGAGTTGATGACCGCGCGCCCGCCCAGCTTCTCCAGCCCGGCCTTGAGGACCGGGAGTTCGGTGGAGTCCAGGACGATGGGCAGGGTGGAGGCGGTGGCGAAGCGGCCGGCCAGTTCGTTCATGTCGGCCACGCCGTCGCGGCCCACGTAGTCGACGCACAGGTCGAGCATGTGGGCGCCCTCGCGGATCTGGTCGCGCGCCATCTCCACACAGTCGTCCCAGCGCCCCTCCAGCATCGCCTCGCGGAACTTCTTCGAGCCGTTGGCGTTGGTCCGCTCGCCGATCGCCATGTACGCGGTGTCCTGGCGGAAGGGCACCGTCTGGTAGAGCGAGGCGGCGCCGGGCTCGGGGCGCGGGTCGCGGGCGGCGGGGCTCAGGCCGCGTACCCGCTCGACCACCTGGCGCAGGTGCTCGGGGGTCGTGCCGCAGCAGCCGCCCACCAGGCAGAGCCCGTAGTCGCGGACGAAGTTCTCCTGTGCGTCGGCCAGACCTTCGGGACCGAGCGGGAAGTGGGCGCCGTCCTTGGTCAGGACGGGCAGGCCCGCGTTCGGCATGCACAGCAGCGGGATGCGGGAGTGGCGGGTGAGGTAGCGCAGGTGCTCGCTCATCTCGGCGGGGCCGGTCGAGCAGTTCAGGCCGATCATGTCGACGCCGAGCGGTTCGAGCGCGGTCAGCGCGGCGCCGATCTCGGAGCCCAGCAGCATGGTGCCGGTCGTCTCGAAGGCGAGCGAGACCACCAGCGGCAGGTCGGCCCCGGCCGCCGCCATGGCGCGGCGGGCACCGAGGACGGCGGACTTGGTCTGGAGCAGGTCCTGGGTCGTCTCGACGATCAGGGCGTCGGCGCCGCCCGCGATCAGGCCCTCGGCGTTGGCCTGGAAACCGTCGCGCAACGTCCTGTAGCCGATGTGGCCCAGGGTCGGCAGCTTCGTACCCGGCCCGATGGAGCCGAGCACCCAGCGCTGCTGTCCACTGGATGCGGTGAACTCGTCGGCGACCTCGCGGGCGATGCGCGCACCGGACTCCGACAGCTCGAAGACCCGCTCGGGGATGTCGTACTCGCTCATCGCGGTGTGATTGGCACCGAAGGTGTTGGTCTCCACGCAGTCCACACCGACCGCGAAGTACGCCTCGTGGACCGAGCGCACGATGTCGGGCCGGGTCACGTTCAGGACCTCGTTGCACCCTTCGAGGTCCTGGAAGTCCTCCAGGGTGGGGTCCTGCGCCTGCAACATGGTGCCCATCGCGCCGTCGGCGACCACCACCCGGGTGGCAAGCGCGCCGCGCAGGGCATCGACGCGGGCGCTCATGACGTTTCTCCCGGGTTACCCAGCCACAGCGCGAAGGGCCGCGCCGCGGCCGGGCCGTAGGCGGCCGTGATGTCCGCGAGCAGCCGTACGGGACTGACCTCGTACTCCTGCGGGCCCGTGGCGCCCAGGGCCGTGGTGGCCAGGGCACAGCCCAGGCGGGCGGCATCGTCGGCCGACAGGCCCTGGCCGACAGCCGCGAGGAAGCCGGCGCGGAAGGCGTCGCCGACACCGGTCGGATCGGTCGTGTCCGTGGCCGGCACAGCCGGGACCGTACACGTAGGAGCCCCGTCGCGGTCGATCCGCACGCCGCCCGCCCCCAGCGTGGTGATCCAGGTGCCGACCTGCCGCAGTACGTCCTCACGCCGCCGTCCGGTGCGTTCGAGGAGCAGCGAGGCCTCGTACTCGTTGGTGAACAGCCAGCGCGCACCGTCCACCAGAGACGCGACCTGCTCGCCGTCGAGGTTGGCGAGCTGCTGCGAGGGATCGGCCGCGAACGCGATGCCGGAAGTCCGGCACTGGGCCGTGTGTCGGAGCATCGTGGCGGGGTCGTTGGGGGAGATGAGGACCAGATCAAGGCCACCGGCGTGCTCGACGGCCCGTTGGATGCCGATGTCCCGGGCCTCGGACATCGCAGCCGGATGGAAGGCGGCGATCTGGTTCGCCGTCTGGCGGGTCTCGAAGACATGGACGACATCGGTGTCGACGCCGTGCTCCTTGAGCCAGACCCGGTACTCCGCGAAGTCGTCGCCGACGGCGCCGACCAGCACGGGCGAAAGCCCCAGGCAACCGAGTCCGTAGCAGATGTTGGCGGCCACCCCGCCCCGCCGGACGTTCAGTTGGCCGACGAGGAAGGACAGCGAGACCTTGTCCAGCTGGTCGGGGAGGAGCTGGTCGGTGAACCTTCCGGGGAAGGTCATCAGATGGTCGGTGGCGATGGACCCACTCACGGCGATGCGCATGTCAGATCCCCGCGGCGGTGCGGAGCGCGTCCACCCGGTCGGTGCGCTCCCATGTGAAGTCCGGGAGCTCGCGGCCGAAATGGCCGTAGGCGGCGGTCTGGGCATAGATCGGGCGCAGCAGGTCGAGGTCGCGGATGATGGCGGCCGGACGAAGGTCGAAGACCTCCGAGACGGCCTTCTCGATCCGGTCGGTTGCCACGCGCTCGGTACCGAAGGTCTCGATGAACAGACCGACCGGCTCGGCCTTGCCGATGGCGTACGCGACCTGGACCTCGCAGCGCGCCGCGAGACCGGCGGCCACGACGTTCTTGGCGACCCAGCGCATCGCGTACGCCGCCGAACGGTCCACCTTGGAGGGGTCCTTGCCGGAGAAGGCGCCGCCGCCGTGCCGCGCCATGCCGCCGTACGTGTCAATGATGATCTTGCGGCCGGTCAGACCCGCGTCGCCCATCGGGCCGCCGGTCTCGAAGCGGCCGGTCGGGTTGACGAGCAGCCGGTAGCCGTCGGTGTCGAGCTTGATGCCGTCGTCGGCGAGCTGGCCCAGGACGTGCTCGACGACGAACTCCCGGATGTCCGGGGTGAGCAGCGAGCCGAGGTCGATGTCGGCGGCATGCTGCGAGGAGACGACGACCGTGTCGAGGCGGACCGGGCGGCTGCCCGAGTACTCGATGGTGACCTGGGTCTTGCCGTCGGGACGCAGGTAGGGGACCGTACCGTCCTTGCGCACCTCGGTCAGCCGGCGGGAGAGGCGGTGCGCGAGCTCGATGGGCAGCGGCATGAGGTTCGGGGTCTCGTCGGTGGCGTAACCGAACATCAGGCCCTGATCGCCGGCGCCCTGTTGGTCGAGTTCGTCGGCGGCCGCCCGGCCCGTCCGCTGCTCGTATGCGACGTCGACGCCCTGGGCGATGTCGGGGGACTGGGCACCGATGGAGACGGAGACACCGCAGGAGGCGCCGTCGAACCCCTTCACCGACGAGTCGTAGCCGATCGCCAGAATCTTCTCGCGGACGAGTGCGGCGATCGGCGCGTACGCGGAGGTGGTCACCTCACCGGCCACGTGCACGAGACCCGTGGTGATCAGGGTCTCCACGGCCACCCGGGAGGTGGGGTCCTTGGCCAGCAGGGCGTCGAGGACGGTGTCGCTGATCTGGTCGGCGATCTTGTCGGGGTGGCCCTCGGTCACGGACTCAGAGGTGAACAGACGGCGGGACATGCGTACTCCAGGGGTCGGTGTTCCGGGCCGGGTCAGTAGCGGTAGTGGTCCGGCTTGTACGGGCCTTCGACCTCGACGCCGATGTACGCGGCCTGCTCCGGGCGGAGCTCGGTGAGCTTGACGCCGAGCGAGGCCAGGTGGAGGCGGGCGACCTTCTCGTCGAGGTGCTTGGGCAGCACGTACACGTCGGTCGGGTACTCGTTCGGCTTGGTGTAGAGCTCGATCTGGGCCAGGGTCTGGTCCGCGAAGGAGTTCGACATGACGAAGGAGGGGTGACCGGTCGCGTTGCCGAGGTTCAGCAGGCGGCCCTCGGACAGGACGATCAGCACCTTGCCGTCGGGGAAGGTCCAGGTGTGCACCTGGGGCTTGACCTCGTCCTTGACGATGCCCGGGATCCTGGCCAGGCCGGCCATGTCGATCTCGTTGTCGAAGTGGCCGATGTTCCCGACGATCGCCTGGTGCTTCATCTTGGCCATGTCGGCGGCCATGATGATGTCCTTGTTGCCCGTCGTGGTGACGAAGATGTCCGCCTTGTCGACGACCTCGTCCAGGGTCGTGACCTGGTAGCCGTCCATCGCCGCCTGGAGCGCGCAGATCGGGTCGATCTCGGTGATGATCACGCGGGCGCCCTGGCCGCGCAGGGACTCGGCGCAGCCCTTGCCGACGTCGCCGTAACCGCAGACGACCGCGGTCTTGCCGCCGATGAGGACGTCGGTGGCGCGGTTGATGCCGTCGATCAGGGAGTGGCGGCAGCCGTACTTGTTGTCGAACTTCGACTTGGTCACGGCGTCGTTCACGTTGATCGCCGGGAACAGGAGGTCGCCGTCGCGCATCATCTCGTACAGGCGGTGGACACCGGTGGTGGTCTCCTCCGTCACACCGCGGATCTCGGAGGCCAGCTGGGTCCAGTCGATGGAGGTGGCGCCCAACAGCCCCAGGACCACGGCCAGTTCCTCGTTGTCGGCGGTGGACGGATCCGGTACCGCGCCCGCCTTCTGGTACTCCACGCCCTTGTGCACCAAGAGCGTGGCGTCACCGCCGTCGTCCAGGATCATGGTGGGGCCCGCGTAACCGGGCCAGGTCAGCGCCTGCTCGGTGCACCACCAGTACTCCTGCAGGGTCTCGCCCTTCCAGGCGAATACGGGGATTCCGGCGGCGGCGACGGCGGCGGCCGCGTGGTCCTGGGTGGAGAAGATGTTGCAGGAGGCCCAGCGGACCTCGGCGCCGAGCGCGACCAGGGTCTCGATCAGCACGGCGGTCTGCACGGTCATGTGCAGGGAGCCGGTGATGCGTGCGCCGGCCAGCGGCTGCGTGGCGGCGTACTCCTTGCGGATCGACATCAGGCCGGGCATCTCGTGCTCGGCGAGGGTGATCTCCTTGCGGCCGAAGGCGGCGAGGGAGAGGTCGGCGACCTTGAAGTCCTGGCCGGCGCCGGTGGCGACAGTCGTCATGCGAGCTGCTCCTCGTGAAGGGAATCGGCAGGGTCCGGCCCCGGCCACCGCGAGCCCGTTCACGGGCCGCTCTCGGTGTGTGGCACTTGTGCCACCGGTCTGCTCGGCGTGGTGAGTGTCCGCGTGCTGCCTTGAGCGCCTCTGGACCGGGCCCGGCTGCTCACGCGCACCGCCCGGTCCGGCTGAAAGCCGCCGGCCTCAGCCGCGGTCCCGGTGGTGCGCGACGAACTTCTCCAGCAGGGGGACCGTGTCGTTGGGGCTCGGCATGGCCAGCCAGTCGGCGTGCACCCGACGCGCCCCCTCCTGGAACGCGGGCTCGGACAGCAGCCGGATCAGCTGGGCGCGCATCTCCTTGGCCGAGAGGCGCACCGGGTGCACATAGAGGCCCGCGCCGTGGCGCACCACGTACTCGGCATTGGGGTGGTATGCAATGCCCCGGTCGTCCACCACGGCCAGTTGGGGCACGCGGTGGGCGACGGCGGCCGCGGTGGTACCGATGCCGCCGTGGTGGACGATCGCCGCGCAGCTCGGCAGCAGCAGGTTCAGCGGGAGGTAGTCGACGGTGCGGATGTTGTCCGGCGGCCGCAGCCCTTCCAGCTGGGAGGCGTCGAGCGTGGCGACCACCTCGATGTCCAGGCCGTCCACCATGTCGAGCAGCGCCGGGATCATCACCCTGTCGTTGTCGAACATCCGCTGGGTGACTCCCAGGGACAGCGCGACCCGTGGACGGGTGGGCTTGGACCGCAGCCAGCCGGGGACTTCGGCGGCGCCCGCGTAGGGGATGCGCCGCAGAGGCACGGTGCGGGCGCGGCTGGGCAGCCTCATGTCGGCGGGGTTCGGGTCCAGCGTGAACTGGCCGAGCACCAGCTCGTCGTCGACCTCGACACCATGGCGTTCCGCGGCCGGGCGCACGATCTCGGTCACCGGGTGCGCGAGGCCCGCCGCCCGAAGGTCCTCACGGTGCTCATCACTGCGGTGGTCGGCCCAGCCCAGGAAGTCGCCGCCCCACAGCACCCGGCCCTGTGCCGCGCCGCAGGCCCGGGCGGCGACGGCGGCACCCGGCCAGTTGGGGTCCCACAGCACCAGGTCCGGACGCCAGTCGCGGGCCACCGCCACCAGGTCGTCCACCCCGCCCCAGCCCGATGTCCCGGTGGCGTCCGCCGGGTGGAAGATCCGTGAGGACGCCAGGGTGTACGTGCTGAGGGTGGCCCAGTTGTCGCCGTCGCGGGCAAGGTCCACGGCCAACGCCTTCGCGAGGCGTTCGCGGTGGTCCTCGGACAGCATGAAGTCACCGACGGCGGTGGGGGAGGCGATGGTGTCCGGCCTACCGAGCGGAACCGCGTTCAGGCCCGCCCCCGTGATGGCCGGGGCCAGGTAGGGGTGTGAGGCGATCCGGACCTCGTGTCCCGCGCCCTGAAGGGCGTAGGCCAACGGAAGGGTCGGGTAACAGATGGGAGGTCAGGGGCCACACAACGATCAGGACACGCATGGGTTTCTCCTCTACGGGCCGGGACCGGACCGATACCGAAAGACAGGAACCGGCCTCCGGACGGGTGGCCGGCCATGACGGTGCGGCGGCAGGCTCACACGCCCGGGTCGAGAGCGGCTCGAGACGGTGAACGGCCTCTGGCCACCCAGGGGGAGGGCACGGGGCGCAGCCGGGCGAGAAACGCGGCTTTGGGGGAGCGCGGATGCGGCCTTCGAGAGGACGGCGGGTGCCGGGCCCGCCCCGCCCGCTCCGCATGAGTCGTTCCTGAGTGGCAGTCGAGCGGGGGGCCCTACCTTTCGGCCATGACGACAACCGAAGCAGAAGCGACGCCGGAGCCCGCTCTCCGCAACGGCCCCGGCGGGACGGAGTTCATCGCCGATCTCACCGGCTGCGACCCGGAGTTCACCGCGGACCCCCACCCCTATTTCGCGAAGCTGCGCGCGCTCGGCCCGGTGCACCGGGCCCGCGTCATGGACGGCCGGCTCGGCTGGCTGATCGTCGGGCCCGGCGAAGCGCGGGCCGCTCTGAAGGACTCGCGGTTCAGTACGGACGCGCGGTACCTCAAGGCCTGGCCGGACATGGGCCGCAGTGCCATCGGCACCACTATGCTCCAGGCCGATCCGCCCGATCACACGCGGCTGCGCAAACTGGTCTCCAAGGAGTTCACTCCGCGCCGCATCGAGGCGCTGCGCTCCCGGATCCAGGAGATCACCGACGAACTCCTGGACGCTGTCGTGCCGTTGGGGAGCGCGGACCTGGTGAAGTCCTTCAGCCTCCAGCTGCCGCTCTCCGTGATCTGTGAACTCTTCGGTGTGCCCGAGAAGGACCGCGACGACTTCCACCGCTGGTCCAGTGAGATGTCCGCACCGCCGACGCCCGACGCGGCCCAGGCGGCGGGGGAGGCCATGGCGGGCTACCTCGGGGCCCTCATCGCGAGCAAGCGCGCCGACGGCGGCGACGATCTGCTGAGCGACCTGGTGCGCACGACCGACGCCGGCGACCGGCTGTCGGACGAGGAACTCTTCGGCATGGCCTTCCTGTTGCTCGTGGCCGGACACGAGACCACCAACAACCTGATCGCCGGCGCGTTCTCCTTGCTGCTCCAGCACCCCGAGCAGCTCGCCGCGCTCCAGGCCGACTGGTCGCTCCTCGACGGCGCGATAGAGGAGACGATGCGCTACGAGGGACCGGTGGAGGTCTCCGCCTTCCGTTACACCACCGAACCCGTCGTCATCGGGAAGACCGAGATACCCGCGGGCGAGGTGGTGATGGCCGGGCTCGCCTCCGCGTCACGCGATCCCGAGCGGTTCACCGAGCCCGAGCGCTTCAACATTCTGCGCGACCCGCGCGAGAGCCGGGGCCACATCGGGTTCGGCCACGGCATCCATGCCTGCATCGGTGCCCCGCTGGCCAAGCTGGAGGCGGGCATCGCCCTGCGTACGCTGCTGGAGCGCTGCCCGGACCTGGCCCTGGCGGTCGATCCGGCGCAGCTCCCCTGGCGTCCGCCCACCCTCTTCCTGCGCAGCCTCGAGCGGCTGCCCGTCCGCTTCGGCCCGGCCGACTGAGCACGACGAACGGCGCCCCGGTCCCCTTTGGCAGGAGGGGGACCGGGGCGCCGTCGTGCGGGCCACGGGCCGGCGGCGTCAGCCCCGTCTCAGGCGACCGGTGCCGTTGGACGCACCAGGACCGGAAGGCTCGTCAGGCCGCGCATCATGACGCTGGGGTGCCAGATCAGGGTGGCCGGGTCGACGGCGAGAGCCAGATCGGGGCAGCGCTCCAGGAGGGCGCGCACGGCAGCCTTCGCCTCAAGCCGGGCGAGGGGGGCGCCGAAGCACGCGTGGATGCCGTGTCCGAAGGCGAGGTGGCCGCCGGCGTCACGGCGGATGTCGAAGCGGCCGGCGTCCGGGAAGCGCTTCGGGTCCTGGTTGGCCGGTGTGTTGCCGATCAGTACCAGTTCGCCGCCGCCGGGAATGACCACTCCGTCCAGGCTGACCGACGCCGTGGTGAACCGGTGCAGCGAGGTGCCGGTCGGTCCGCTGTAGCGCAGCATCTCCTCGACGGCGCCGTCCAGAAGCGAGAAGTCGGCGCGCAGGGCGGAGCATTGCTCGGGGTGCCGGAGCAGCGCCACCATGCCGTTGGCGATGAGACCCGTGGTCGTCTCCTGCCCCGCGATGAGCAGCAGGACGGCCATGCCGACCAGTTCCTCGGTCGACAGCGCGTCCTGGTCCTCGCCGCTGGTGCGGACCAGCGCGCTGAGCAGATCGTCCCCGGGCCGGGCCCGTTTGTCCTCCAGCAGGGCGGTCAGATATCCCGTGAGCTCACCCATGGCGGCTTCCGCGCCACCGTCGCCCAGGCGCTTGGTGATCTGTGTTGACCAGTCGTGAAACTTCTCGCGGTCGTCGAAGGGGACGCCGAGGAGTTCGCAGATGACGGCGGCGGGCAGCGGGTAGGCGAAGTCGGTGACGAGGTCGGCCCGGCCCTCGGACTGAGCGAGCATCGCGTCGATCAGCTCGTGGGTGATCTCCTGGACCCGGCCCTCCAGCGCGCGGATGCGCCGGGGAGTGAACTCCCGCACGACCAGCTTGCGCAGCCGGGTGTGCCGGGGCGGGTCGGACATCAGCATGTTCGGCGCGTCGGCCACGAGGTCGGTGAGGCCCGCGTCCTTCGCGTTGCGCATGTTGTTGGAGAGGTGCGGGTCGCAGAGCGCGGCGCGGGCGGCTTCGTAACCGACCACCAGCCAGGCGGTGAACCCCTCCGGCAGCAGGACCCGGTGCACCGGACCTCGCGCGCGCAGCTCGGCATAGACGGGGTGCGGATCGCGGGCGAAGTCCTCGCCGAGTGCTGCCAGATCGATGACGTCCTCTTCGCTCATTACGCACCCCTTCACGCTGCTTTTCCGCTGGTGGTCGCAGGCTATGGGCTACCGCTGGAGGTCCGGTCGGCCTGGAGTCAAGCGACCCGGCGGGGCACATGCGTTCCCCGGGTGGACTGCGCCGCTCCACGGGGCAGTTAGGACAGAGACTGACCTACTCCGCAATAACGTGGACACAGTTCGCGCACGTGGTTTGCAAGGAGGACCATCACCATGACCGTCAAGGCGATCCCCAGGGGCTACTCCACCGTCACGCCCTGGATCATCTCGGCCGACGCCGCCCGGCTCATCGACTTCATGAAGGAGGCGTTCGGGGGCGAGGAGCTGGGGCGCATGGTGGGGGCCGACGGGCGCGTCGAGCACGCCGAGGTCCGCATCGGGGACGCGGTGGTGATGATGTTCGACCGGCACTCGCCCGACTGGCCGGACACCCCCGCCTTCCTGCGCCTCTTCGTCGAGGACGCCGACGCCGTGCACCGCCAGGCGGTCACGGCGGGCGCCACTTCGGTGACCGAGGTGACCGAGCTGTTCTTCGGGGACCGCGTCGGGCGGGTGCGCGACCCGCTGGGCAACCTGTGGTGGATCCAGACCCACATCGAAGACATCAGCCCCGAGGAGCAGCAACGGCGGCTCGTCAAGCCGGAGTTCGTAGAGGCGATGGAGTACGTCCAGAACGCCGAGTTCTTTCCGAAGGCGGACGGCGAAGCCGGCGCCTGACGAGGCGAGCCGTTCACCGCGCGGGAGCTGACCTCTTGGCTCTGCTCCGCGGCCGCGGCCGCGGAGCCAAGAGGTGGTCAGGCGACGACGGCTTCGATGACGGACATCAGGCCGGGTGTCGGCAGGATCCGCTCGATCTTGAAGCCTCCCTTGCCGAGGATCTCCTCGAAATCCTCCTGGGTGCGCTCCTTGCCGTCGTGGATGACCATCATCATCGCGTCGATGGTCTTGCTGGCATCGGGCTCGTTGCCCGGAGGGATGACCGGGTCGATGACCAGCAGTCGGCTGCCCTCGCGCATCCCCTCCCGCACCGACTTCAGGATGCGCAGGCAGTCGTCGTCGCTCCAGTCGTGCAGCACCGACTTCAGGAAGTAGTAGTCGTATCCGGCCGGTACCCGCTCGAAGAAGTTGCCCGCCTCGGTGCTCCAGCGACCGGCCAGCTCGGGCACGTCCAGACGGTGCTCGGCGAGGACCGACTCCTGGTCGTACAGCGCACCGGTGATCTCGGGGTTGACCGCCAGGACGCCCCGCAGCAGGTCGCCCCTTCCGCCGCCGATGTCGATCACCTTCGCGCCCGCGGGGAACGCGTAACTCGAGGCGATCTGTTCGATCCACTGGCGGGAGAACCCGGCAGTGCCGGAGTTGAACAGCGTCGACAGCTCGGGAACCGTCTGGAGGTACGGGAAGAACTGGGCTCCGTACATGTCGTCGAAGACGGTGTGCCCGGTGCGTACCGTCTCGTGCAGCCGGCCCATCGGCTTCCAGTACAGCTCCTCGTTGCCCAGCATCAGGAAGCTGTCGTGCAGCGACGCGGGCACGCCGGGCCGCAGGAGGTTGGCCAGCACCGTGAGGTGGAACCTGCCCTGCTCGTCCTCGCGGAAGACCTCCCGCGTCGCCAAGTACCGCAGGATGCGGTGCAGATGGGGACCGTTGACACCGGTCAGCTCGGCCAGCTCCGCCGGAGTGCGGGGGCCGTCGACGAGATGATCGGCGACACCGAAGCGGGTCACCGTGTAGAGCGAAGCGGAGTAGAGGTAGCCGTTCATGTGCTCCGAGAGCGTGGCGCTCAGTTCATTCGCGTCGGGCTGAGCGGAAGTCATGGTGTGCCTCCAGTGTTGAGGGGTGGGAAGGAGCCCGTCGACGGGCACGGCAACACCCTGACCGCGCCCGCATGAGCCACGGCACAGAGGCGCTCGCGCACCGCATGAGACCAGGTGTCCCGGCCGCGGGCCGGCTGGGCCCCGGTCAGTGCCGCGTGCCGCGCGCCGTGACCTCGGCCCGGTCCAGGAGGTGGTCCTCGGCGTCGTAGACGTGGGAGCTGCCGGTACTGGTGAAGACGTCACCGTCCAGCACGACGTGCTGCTCGATGTCCACCCACCCGGTGTACGTGCCGTCCTCCTCGTAGACGAGCTCCGCGATCCGGAAGGTGAACCGGTTCTCGCCCGTCGCGGTCCAGCTGCCCGCGCCCACGCACCCCGCAAGCGGGCCGCGCAGCAGCAGCGCTCTGCCGTTCGTGGTGAAGCGCAGGGTGCTGGCGTACGTCCCCCGCTCCAGGAACAGCTCCTCCTTCCAGGTGCCGACCGGTGACTGCGTCGTGGCCTCGGCATCGGTGGCCGTCTGACCCATCTCATCTCTCCTCACTCGGCGTGCCGCCCAGGCTCGCCACCATCGGGCCCCTGGCTCGACAGCCACTCGAGCCGCGGTCTTCCGGCCGGGAGGACAACACCGCAAGAGGACACCAACGCCATACGAAGGCTCGCGGGGACCACACCCGCGTGTCCTGACAGCCGGGCCCCCCGAAAGCGAAGGAGCCGTCTTGTCCACCGTCCATCCCCCCGCCCCCGTCCGCATCGGCGTTCTGGGCTGCGCCGACATCGCCCGACGCAGGATGCTGCCCGCCTTCGCCGCGCAGCCCGGCGCCCGCCTGGCGGCGGTGGCCAGCCGGCGCGTGGCCGGAGCCGACGCACTGGCCCACGCGTACGGCTGCCGTGCGGTGCACGGCTACGACACCCTGCTGAGCAGCGAGGAGGTCGACGCGGTCTACATCCCGTTGCCCGCGTCCCTGCACGCGCACTGGGCTGAGGCCGCCCTGCGTGCCGGGAAACACGTGCTGGCCGAGAAGCCGCTCGCCGACGCGCCGCACGAGGTGGACCGGCTGTTCCGGATCGCGGCCGAGCGGCGGCTGGCGCTGATGGAGAACGTGATGTTCCCGCACCACGGTCAGCACGCCGCGGTCCAGGCCCTGGTCGACGACGGCGCGATCGGTGAACTCCGCGCCTTCCAGGCCGTGTTCGCCGTGCCCGCACTGCCGCACGACAACATCCGCTACCGTCCCGAGCTGGGCGGAGGAGCGCTGCGGGACACCGGTGTCTACCCGGTCAGAGCAGCGGTCCACTTCCTCGGGCCCGCGCTGCGCGTCGTCGGCGCGACCGTGGCCCGGGGGCGCGGACACCGGGTGGACACGGCCGGGGCCGCGCTGCTGTGCACCTCCGGCGGCGTCACGGCCCAGCTGTCCTTCGGCCTCGACCACGCCTACCGCGGCAGCTACGAGTTGTGGGGCAGCGCGGGCCGTATCACCGTCGAGCGGGCCTTCACCCCGCCCGCGGACCACGCCCCCCTGATCCGTCTCGAGGACGCGGCCGGGGGCAGGGTCGTCGAGGTGGCGCCGGACGACCAAGTGGCCAACGCGGTCCGGGCCTTCTGCGACGCCGCACGCCGCCGGACGGCTCCCTCGGACGCGGTACGGGAGCAGACGCGGCTCCTCGACACCATTCGCCGAATGCAGCAGGCCTCGACCGGCCGTTGAGGCCCCTCCCTCATGGTGACTGCGACAGAGCAATGCCAGTGCCACCAAAGGGGACGAGGCGATGACCGACACGGCAAGCGAGCTGGACCCGCCGGCACGGGCGGGGGCTGTGCCCGAGACAGCCCTGATGCCGCTGCTGATGGGAGGTTTCGTCACCCAGTCCATCGGTGTGGTCGCGCGCCTCGGAGTCGCGGACGTGCTGGCCGCCGGGCCCCGGCACGTGGACGAGATCGCCGCCGAGGTCGGAGCGCACGCGCCCAGCCTGTACCGGGTGCTGCGGGTGGTCGGGGACTTCGGTGTGCTCACGGAACTGCCGGGGCGCCGCTTCGCGCTCACCCCGCAGGGCGAACTGCTGCGCAGCGACCGTTCCCCCTCCCTGCGGGGACTGGCCACCCACTTCGCCTCCCACTTCCACCGCGCGGCCTGGAGCCACCTGTACGAGAGCGTGTGCTCCGGGAAGCCCGCCTTCGACCTGGCCCACGGCGAGCCGCAGTTCGACTACTACCGCACCCATCCCGAGGAAGCGGCCGTCTTCGACGGCGCGATGACCTCGGTCGCCTCCGCGATCTACGCCACCCTTGAGGCGTACGACTTCGGCAGGTTCGGCACGGTCGCCGACATCGGCGGCGGCAACGGCGCCTATCTGGCCGCAATCCTCTCCTCGTACCCGAACCTGCGGGGCATCCTGCTCGACCTGCCGGACGTGGTCGAACGGTCAGCCTCCGTCCTGACGGACGCGGGCGTCGCGGACCGCTGTGAAGTGGTCGGCGGCTCCTTCTTCGAGAAGGTCCCCGCGGGAGCCGACGCCTACGTCCTGACGGCCGTCGTGCACGACTGGGACGACGACCGCTCGGTGGAGCTCCTGCGCAACGTGCGTGCGGCGATGCCCGACCACGCCACCGTGCTCCTGGGCGAACCGGTGGTCCCGGACGGGCCCGAACCCTCCGCCGCCAAACTCCTCGACCTGGAGACGCTCGTCGGCACCACGGGCCGACAGCGCACCGCAGCCGAGTTCCGTGACCTGCTCGACCGCTCGGGGCTGCGTCTGACCCGCGTCATCCACAGCTCGGGACCCGACAGTCTCGTGGAAGCGGTGGCCCGCTGATGGCGACGCCCTTCGGCTTCCATGGCTCCGACATCACCAAGGAGGGCGAGCAGCCCATGGGCAGCGAACTTGAACTGGACGGCAGCCTCCGGCTCCTCGAGCTCGGCGACGGCATCATCTACGCCAGCGCGCTCCATCTGGCGGCCGAGCTGAAGGTGGCCGACCTGCTCGCGGACGGCCCGCTCTCGGCGGCGGAGCTGGCCGGCCCCACCGGCACCCACGCTCCGAGCCTGCACCGCCTGCTGCGCACCCTCGCGGGCTGCGGAGTGTTCACGCAGGACTCCACCGGCCGCTTCGCGCTGACGGAGGCAGGCGAGCGCCTCCGGTCGGACCACCCGCTCTCGGTGCGCACGACGGTGGCGCAGCAGGGCAGGCTGACCGCCAGGACCTTCCAGTACGCCGAGCACGCCCTGCGCACCGGTGAGGGAACCTTCGCCAAGGCGTTCGGGCAGCCCGTCTGGGAGTACCTCAAGGATCACCCGGAGGAGGGCGCCGACTTCGACACCGCGATGCACGAGCACAGCCGGGTGGAACTCGCCGCGATCGTCCAGGCGTACGACTTCGCCGGTGCGGGCCGGATCGTCGACGTGGGCGGGGGAGACGGCACCCTGCTCGTCACCGTTCTGGGCGGCAACCCCGGGGCCACCGGTGTGCTGTTCGACCTGCCGCACGTCGTCGAGCGCAACCGCGTCGAGGACGCCGGGCTCCAGGACCGCGTCGAGGTCGTCGGCGGCGACATCTTCGGCGACATCCCCGCCGGCGGCGATCTCTATACGATGAAGTCGGTGCTGCACGGCTGGACCGACAACGAGGTCGTCACGATCCTCGGCGGCATCCGCAAGGCCCTGAAGCCGGGCGGCACGCTGCTCCTGATCGAGCGGGTCATCCCCGCGGGCAACGCCCCGCACCCCAGCAAGGCGTTCGACCTGGCCATGCTGATCATGGCCGGAGGCCAGGAGCGGACGCAGCAGGAGTACGTCGCGCTGCTCACCGAGGCCGGGTTCCGGGTCGACCGCATCATCGGCACGGAGTCGTCACTGAGCATCGTTGAGGCGCGGCCCACGGACGACGCGGTCTGACGCGGTCGCGCACGGGGAGGGGCCACCGGCCGGAGCCGGTGGCCCCTCCCCGCGCGCGTGCCCGCCGCGTCCCCGCCGAGCCGCGGACCAGCCGCGCCCTAGGGCCGCCTGTCACCCTCCACCCATGACTGCCACATCGAGGATTTCCCTGATCACCGGGGCCAACAAGGGCATTGGGTACGAGGCCGCGCGACGTCTGGGCGCGCTGGGCGCGACCGTCCTGGTGGGCGCCCGCGACCGGGCCCGCGGCGAGTCCGCGGTGAAGGCGCTGCGCGACGAGGGCACCGACGCGCACTTCGTTCAGCTGGACGTCACGGATCCCGCCTCGGTCGCCGCGGCCGCGCGCCACGTGGGCGAGCGGTACGGCCGCCTGGACATTCTGGTGAACAACGCCGGGGTCAACGTCGAATGGCCGGCGGCCCAGCCGAGCGAGGTCTGTCTCGACGCGCTGCGGACCACCTTCGAGACCAATGTGTACGGCCTGATCGCGGTCACCAACGCGTTGCTGCCGCTGCTGCGTCGCTCGTCGGCGGGCCGGATCGTCAACGTCTCCAGCGAGATGGGGATTCCGGCCTGGCTGGCAGGCTCCGAGATCCCGGCGATCACCGGCTACTCCCTCTCGAAGGCGGCGGTGAATATGCTGACCGTGCTCTACGCGAACGAGCTGCGGGGCACGTCCATCAAGGTCAACGCTTGCTCGCCGGGGTTCGTCGCCACCGACATCAACCACGGCGTGGGCGTGCTGACGGCCGTGGAAGGCTCGGCCGTCGAGGTCCGGGTCGCCACGCTGGACGCCGACGGCCCGACCGGCGTGTTCATCAACGACGGCGGCACGGTGGCCTGGTGACCCCGCACGGCCGCCGACGGCGTGCCGCCCGGAACCGCTGCGACGCCGACGGCCGGTCCCCCAAGGACTGCGCACCGCGCTGACGCCGCGGGCCGGTCCCACAAAGACTGCGGTCCACCGGACTCCTTCGAGTCGGTGGACCGCAGTCGTCGTTCAGCGGACCCGTCTGTTTCAGGTGGTGCGCAGGGCTGGGGCGGGCTCGCTCTCCCCGGAACCGCGATCGGCCTTCCCGGGAGCGGGATCCGCCCGCGCGACCGGCCCGGAGACGGACTCATCGGCCGGCGCCGGAACTGACTCGGCCGCCTGCGCCGTGTCACCGGAGCCGTCCGGCTCGGGAACCGCGAACTGCGACTGCGCCGCCCTGGGCAGGGCGAACATCAGGAGGAAGGCCAGCGCCATTCCCCCGGCCACCCACCACAGCGAGTGAGTGAAGGCACCGACGAATGGCTCACCGGCCGTCGTGGACCCCCCGGCCTTGCTCTTCGCGACGTTGAAGAACGCCACCGAGGTGAGGCCGAGACCGAGCGAAAGACCGAGCTGGTTGACCGTGTTGACGAGCCCGGACGCGGAACCCGCGTGTTCGCCCGGCACTTCGGAGAGCACCGCGCTGGTCAGCGGGGCCATGATCATTCCCAGCCCTGCACCGGCGACGATGAGCGGCACGATCAGCTGTGCGGACGTGATGCCCGTACCATGCCGGTCCGCCAGCCAGCCGTAGTCCGCCAGGCCGGCCATCAGCAGCAGCGCGCCGCCCTGCAGCACCTTGCGGCCGAACCTGGGCACCAGCTTCTGGATCGACATCAGCGCCGAGACGGCCATGGTCACGCCGAAGATGAGGCTGGTCAGCGCGGCGTGCAGCGGCGTCCAGCCCAGGCCGATCTGCATGTACAGGGCCCCGGTGAGGGAGAAGAGACCGAAGGACGTACCGAAGATCAGCTGTACGGTGATGCCCGCCGCGAAGCTCCTGACCTTGAACAGCGACAGCTCGACGAGGGGGAATCCGTGGCGGCTGATCTTGGCGCGCTGGTGGAGCACGAAAACGCCGAAGACGACAAGGCTCGCCGGCATGCACACCAGGGTCCAGGCGGGCCAGCCCAGTTCCTGACCGCGGGTCAGCGGATACAGCAGCATCAGCATGCCGAGCGTGGCCAGGGCGATGCCCCCGAGGTCGAGTCGTGGCGCCGAGGGCGCCTTCGACTCGGTCAGGCAGCGCCGGCCCAGGATCAGGCCGATGATGCCCAGGGGGACGTTGACCAGGAAGATCGGGCGCCATTCCAGGCCGAACAGGTTCCACTCGGTGAGCAGCGCGCCGATGACGGGCCCGGAGACGGCACCGATGCCGCTGACGGCACCGAACATGCCGAAAGCCTTGCCCATCTCCTGCGGAGCGAAGGTGACCTGCATGATCGCGAGCACCTGCGGCACCATGAGGGCGGCCATGAGGCCCTGTAGGACGCGGGTCGCGATCAGCATGTCGGGGCCGACGGCCAGGCCGGAGAGCGCCGAGGCGAGGGTGAACCCGGCCATGGCGATCAGGAAGATCTTCTTGCGGCCGAAGATGTCGCCGAGCCGGCCACCGGTGATGAGTCCGACGGCGAACGAGAGCGTGTAGCCCGCCGTGATCCACTGGACAGCCGTGTTGGAGGCACCGGTGTCATGTTGAATGCTCGGGATCGCGATGTTGATGATGGTCGCGTCGAGTAGGTCCAGCAGAGTTGCGGTCAGCAACACGGCCAGGGCTACCCAGCGCCGGGGGTCCGCAGCGGGGGGCGCCGCTGCTTCACTGGCGGAGCTCATGGGCCTCTTGACCTCTCCTGTGAGGGATGGGGGTGACTTCGCGAGTCTGTGGCAGATGCCTCGAGGGGCACTCGCGTCAGACCGGAGGCAGTCGCTCCGGTGTTCGCCGCGAGGGCCCCGACCTGTCGGTCCGGGGGCCCCTCGGTTCCGGTCCCCGTTCTTCCCGGAGCCTCACGCGTGGGCCCCCGTGGTCACCGTCCCGATGGTGAGTTCGGGCTTGCCCTCCAGGATCGCGCCCACGCGTTCGATCTCCTCGTCGAGCTCGGCGAGCGCGGCGGGGCCGAGCGGGGTGAGCGGTTCCACGGTGACGTGAATCCTGCGCCCGGAGCGGCGCTGGTGCCAGACACCCGCGACCGTTCCGTCGATCAGCAGCACGGGGTAGTTGCCCGCCTGGCCACTGGGGACCAGGGCACGTTCGGCCGCCCGGCCGGGGAAGAGCAGGTCGCGGGGGCGCCCGGCCACCACGTAGGCGTCGAAGTACGGCAGCAGACGCACCCCGCGCGGGGGAGACGACGCCATCGTGGTGTCGCCCGCGTTCACCCAGCAGGCCGTGCCGCCGAGATCGACCTGCTCGATCGCCCCCTCCAGGGAGCGGAACAGTTCGGCCGCCCAGCCGCGCGGGATGCTGAGCCACTGGGCGAAGTTCTGTGCCGTGGCGGGGCCGTAGGCGTGCAGATAGCGGTGCACCAACCGCGCCTGGGCGGCGCGCCCTTCGAGGGGGCGGAAACCGGGCAGGAAGCGCTGTGGGTTGGTGTATGTCACCTTGCGGCCCCGATTCGGGCCGAAACACAGCACTCCACGGTGCCCGGAGAGCGTCATGGCCTGCCGCCAGCGGGGCCACATGCCCTGGAAGGCGGGCATCACGAGATCGCCGGCCCACGGCCCGGTCGCCGCTACGACGGCCTCACTGAGCTCGTCGATGGTCAGCTCGGCGGACGCCAGCACGTCCCCGATGGCCGCCACGACCTCGTCGGTCTGCGCCGGCGTCATCCGTGCGTCCACGGCGAACGGGCTCGCGGTGGCCGGCATCGAGCCCAGCGCCCCGATCCACATCGGCAGGTCGGCGGTGGGCAGCAGGTGCACCGTGCCGCGCGGGCCGTGCATCTTGACCAGGCTGCGCCGATCCCACAGCGCGCTGCGGACATCGCCGCGGGTGGCACCGTCGATCCGCATGGCGATGGAGAGTTCGGCCGCGGAGAGCACCTGGGCGTGCGCGCCGCACAGGGCGGCGACTGTCTCGGCAGGGTCAGCCGTCTTCGACGGAGCCGACAGGGCACTCCTCTCCAGCCGCCGGGCAGACACCTCGGGCCACGACAGAACTGGGACGGCGCGATCCATGACACTCCTCTGTGCTTCGCCGGCGCTGCGCCGGGTCATAGTTCATTGGTACCCAGCGGCCCTCGAGCGCCGCTGGAGCGTCGGCGCGAACGCGCCAAGGCCCGGGCAGCCTCATCCGCCGGACCGGTCTAGCGGGTGGGAGCCGCCGCTCGCTCCGCACCAGGGGCGCTCTTCGCCGCGTCCGAGGCCGCCGGCACGGCCGGCCGGCTCCAGCGTCGCATCGCGGGGTTCTCGACCAGGACGTGCAGCAGCCAGGCGAGGACGAGGCTGATCGCCAGGGTCAGTCCGGCGTCGGTCAGCGCGGTCGGCACGCTCAGCGGCTTCAGCCAGTTCTCGGGGTGGACGGCGCCGATGGGACCGTAGGAGACCGCGAGGAAGTGCACCATGTAGAAGGCGTACGAGATCTCGCCCAGCCAGATGAAGACCCGGTGGTTGAACAGGGTCCGCCGGCCGCGCACATCGGCGGTGGCGAAGGCGGCGATCGCCAGGGCGAGGGGGAGCGCGGTCGGCGCCACCGAGCTGAACACACCGGGCAGATAGGCGCCGCCCACGAAGGCGGCGGCCGCGAGAAGTAGGGCGGCGGCGGGCTTGAGGCCCATCCAGCGCTTGTTGAGGACGACCAGCGCCATCAGGATCCCAAGGACGAACTCCAGAAGCCGGGTGCCGGGGAAGTAGTACGTGAACCACGTGGCCCACCAGGACGTGGTCGTCAGCGGCATGTACGGCTTCGCGGGCAGCAGCTGAGCGAGCAGGGGAACCGCGATAATCCCGGCGGTCGTCACGGCCACCCAGCCCCAGAGGCGCTCCGCACGGATGCGCCGGGCCGCCACCAGGATCCAGGGGAACGCCAGATAGAACAGCACCTCGCAGGCGAGCGACCAACTCGGCGTGTTGGAACCGAAGTTCAAGATGACGTCCTGCCGCGGTATCCAGCCCTGTACGAGGAAGAGGGTGGGGACGGTGTTGGCGGAGGTCACCGCGACACCGGCGCCGAGCATCAGCAGGACGGCGGCGGTCAGCGTGACCAGGTGGCTCGGGTAGATCTTCACCAGGCGGCGGCGCCAGAAGAGCCGCCGGGTGTCCTGCGAACGTGCCACCCAGGCCAGGACGAAGCCGCTGAGGATGAAGAAGAAGGAGACACCCGTGGGGCCGGCCGCGCTGAAAAACCGTTGATATTCGGCCAGTTGATGGTTCTTGAGCCGGGGGAGGACGCTCGTGCCCACATGGCAGAGCAGCACCATGACAGCCGCGACGAACCGCATCCCGGTGAGGGAAGGCAGCCTTGATTGTTGGTTCGTCCGCAGGGGGGTGAATTGAGCCGTTCGCATGGGGTCTCCCTCAGCCATGGTTGGTATGGACCCGCAACGTGCTGGCTCCCCGTCGAGGACCGCTCGCGCGCACGTGGAGTCCGCCAGGGCCGGCCGCGGGAACTGCATCGACGCTCCATGGCAGTTCTAGTCCGTCCGGCGACGCTGGACCTCGTCCCCCCGGGCCACGGCGAGCAGCGGAGCCGCTCGTGCGTTGACCCGACGCCCCGAACGCCCCGAACCCGTCCCGAGGATGGTGGTCAGCCATGCGCACGCGTGAACTCGCCGTGAGCGGCGCCTTCGAGTTCGCCCCCGAGGTCCACGCCGACCCACGGGGTCTGTTCGTCTCGCCCTTGCAGGAGGCGCCCTTCCTCGCCGCGGTCGGCCGTCCGTTCCCGGTGGCTCAGACGAACCACAGCCGTTCCGCCCGGGGCGTGCTCCGCGGCCTCCACTTCACCACCGCCCCGCCCGGCCAGGCCAAGTACGTGCACTGCGCCCGGGGCCGGGCCCTCGACGTCGTAGTGGACCTGCGTCTGGGCTCCCCGACATTCGGCCTGTGGGACACCGTCGACATGGACGAGGAGACCTGCAGGGCGGGTTACTACCCGGAGGGTGTGGGGCACGCCTTCCTCGCCCTGGAGGACGACACGGTCATGTCCTATCTGGTGACCACCGGCTACCGGCCGGAGCTGGAGCAGGCGATCACGCCCCTTGACGCCGAGCTGTCCCTGCCCTGGCCGAACGACATCGACCTCGTCCTGTCCGAGCGGGACCGGGCGGCACCCGGCCTCGCGGAGGCGACGGCCCAGGGGCTGCTGCCCCGTTACGCCGACTGCGTCCGGAACTGAGGGAGAACACGATGACCATGGCAGACGGGACCCGACGGGTCGCGGTCCTGGGAGCGACCGGATGCGTGGGCCGGCACATCTGCGCCGCGTTCGCCGAACGGGGTACGGAGGTCGTCGCGATCGCCCGACGGGAGGCACCGCACGTACGTCCCTACCGGTTCCTCCCCCTGGACGTCGCCCGGTGCACCGGAGCCGAACTGGCCGCGGTCCTGGCGGACGAGCGGGTGGACACGGTCGTGAACGCCACCCTCGGCTGGGCCGCCACGGAGCAGGAGATGACCGAGGCGAACGTAGGACCGGTGGAAAACGTGCTCGGTGCGCTGCGTCTGCTCCCCGAGTCCGTCCGGCTCCTCCAGCTCGGCAGCATCCACGAGTACGGTCCGGTGGCGGCCGGCACCCCGACCGACGAGGCGGTGGATCCGCGGCCTGCCTCGCTCTACGGGCGGTCCAAGCTCGCCGCCTCGCGACTCGTCCTCGACGCGGTCCGGCGCGGTGAGTGCCACGGAGCGGTTCTGCGGCTGACCAACACCCTCGGCCCGTATCCCTCCATGGAGACCTTCCTCGGGACGCTGGCCGTCCGGCTGCGCCGCGCCGACCCGGCCGACGGGCTCGACGTCACGGTGGCCGCGGCCCGCCGGGACTACGTCGACGTCCGGGACGCGGCCGCCGCGGTGTGCGCCGCGGCGGCGCGCCCGGACACGGCACCGCTGTTCAACATCGGCCGGGGGGAGGCGGTGGACCTGCGCACCCTGGTCGACACCCTGGTCACCATCAGCGGTCTGCCGCCGGAGGCGGTCCGGGTGCGGGAGGCCGAGGTCCGCGGCCAGAGTCCGGGCGCGGACTGGGTGCAGGTGGACGCCTCCCTCGCCCGGCGGCAGCTGGACTGGCGGCCCGGCTACGACCTGTCCGAGTCCCTGCGGGGCATGTGGGAGACCGTGGGGGATCCCGAGGTCGTTCAACCGGCGTGAGCGCCGCGCCACCGGCGCCGGTCAGCCGATGACGACCTTCCCCTTCGACACCGTGCCGTTCCCGATCGCTGCGCCGTCCGACGCAGGGCCCAGCAGGAAGCCGAGCAGCCGCTCGGCTTCCTGCCGCGTCTCGTCCTCCTCAGGCGGCGTCAGCGGTCGGTAGGGCAGGACCCGCAGGGTGTCACCGGCGCTCAGTGACCAGATTCCGCGGACGAAGCCGTCGACCAGGAAGGTGGGGCGCACCTCGCTACCGGTGATCACCCGCTGCCGGTCCTCGTCGCCGATGACCCGGGTACGGTCGGCGTGACTGAGCACGAGATTGTCGAAGGCCGCCAGGAACCGCACGGGCGCGGGCTCGTCCGGGTCGGCCGGGGAGGCGTCGGGCACATCGAACAGCTCCCGCCCGGCGGGGTCCTCGTAGGTACGAAGGCGGGGCCGCATACCGTCCAGCACCGAGCGCAGCCGTGTCAGACCCGACCACGCCTGGACGTCCATCACGCCCGCCGGGCCGTACGCCGCCAGATAGCGCAGGATCGCCGCTTCGAGGCGGGGCCGCTCCTCCACCGGCCGGCCGATCCACTCCTCGGCGAGGACCAGCGGCGTGGCACCGCGATCACCCCACGTACCGCTGGGCGGCGGGTGCACATGGGCCACCAGCGACTGCACGGCGTAAGCCAGGGCCTGCCGGTCCCGTCCGGGGAAGCGCTCGGTGAGCCGGCGGCCCAACTGGGGGCGGGTGAGTCCGTGCCCCGACATCAACGCCCGCCCCACGTCCGCCAGTTCGGCCGTGTCCAGACCGCTGATGGCGCGACCGAAGGCGCCCTGGCGGGCCCGTCTGAGCACCGGTTCGAGCAGGGGGCGCAGCTGGCGGAAGTCCTCGGCGCTGACCAGGTGCTGGGTATTGCGGTGCAGCTTGGCGCGTACGACGCGGCGGTCGTGGAGCAGCGCCGTGAGGTCGCCGTGGCAAAAGTCCCGCAGCCGGGTCCACAGGCTCACGTAGGGCGAGTTCGACTCCTGAGCCTGCAGGCCCATCAGGTGCTCGATGGCCCCGAGAGGTGTATCGGGGCTACGGCGCAACAGTAACTGACGATCCAGATACGTGCGGTTGAGGGTGCGCAGGCTGAGCTGATGAGGCATGCGCACCATTGTCGCCGTCGGGGCTCGACCGCCGCTCGAGCGTGGCGGCTCCCGTGGTGAGGAGGGAAAGCAGGCTGCGCGCCTGGACGTTGAGATAGTGGCCATGGCGGACGAGGGAACGGAGCAGGGCCGGGGCCACCCACCGGTACCCCGGCGGCAGGACGTTGGGGAGATCCGCCTCGTCCACGTCGATGAGCAGATAGCGGCTCTCGGCGTTGAGGAACCGGCCGCCCTCCTCGGAGTGGACGGCCTCGTACCGGATCTGCTCGGGCCGGGCCCGGAGCACGGTGTCGAGGAACGGTGGGCGGTCCTCGGGAGCCAGCCACGCGTAATTGTCCGGCAGGCACTGGACGGTGGGGGAGAGCTCGACGGTGTCGAGGAAGCCGCCCTCCACCCGGGCGTGCACGAGGACCTGTGGGGCGCCGTCGACCTGGCGTGTCAGGAAGGCGGTGACGCCCTGGCCGCACGGTTCGATCAGCGGCTGGGTCCAGCCGCCCACCTCCCGGCTACCGGCCTCGACCCGGACCGCCACCACCCGGAAATACCGGCCGAGCTCGTGCTCGATGGCGTGCGGCCCCGACCGCCAGCCCGCCACTGTGCTCAGCGGCACCAGATCGGCACGGACCGAGTGACGGGAGCGTTCGGCGGTGAACCACGAAAGCAGACCCGTGTCGCCCCACGGCCCGGCGTCCGGAATCGGCAGGCAGGACAGCACCGTACGGGCGTCCATGTTCACCACGTTGTCCACGCGCAGCAGTTCACCGATCTGACCGAGCGTCAGCCAGCAGAAGTCGTCGGCCACCGGCACCTCGTCATCGGTCACGACGATCATGTTCCGGTTGCGCTTGCGGAAGAACCAGGAGCCGTGCTCGGATTGCAGGACGTCGGCCGCCACGCTGCCCGGCACGGGCCGCAGGAAGTGGTCGAGGTAGGGCACGTCCGCACCGCGGTGCACCCTGGTGTAGTTGCTGCGCGTCGCCTGCACCGTGGGGGAGAGCTGTAGCAGATTGCGGTTGCCCGGCTCCATCTTGGCCTGCATGAGGAAGTACGGCACCCCGTCGAACTCCTTGGCCAGGATGCCCAGGATGCCGACTTCCGGTTGATGGATGATCGGCTGCTGCCAGTCGCGGAAGGGACCGGAGTCCACCGAGACCCGCATGCCTTCCACGGTGAAGAAGCGGCCACTGCGATGGGTCAGGTTCCCGGTGCTCCCGGCGAAGGACCAGCCGTCGAGCGCCGCGAAGGGAATGCGGTCGACGGCGAAGCGGTGGCACAGCGCGCGCTGTGCCATCCAGTCGGCGACGTCGCTGGTGCGCAGCCAGGAGCCGTCGCGGGTGATGGCTGCGGAACGCGCGAAGCGCTCGGCCGCCCCAGGGCGGGTGGACAAGGGGAACCTCCGCGGTGAGCGGCTTGCCGGGGGCCGGCGCGGGCGGGGCTTCGCGTCGGTCAGGACGGGTTGTGGATCTTGTCGGCCCAGTGGGGAGAGTCGTGGGTGACCAGCCGGGAACGTGTGTACAGCTCCCCGTCGATCCGGACCAGGACGTCCTCCACGACGGTCGTCGGCTCGAAACTCACCTTGCCGGCCGCATCGGTCATGCTCACGATGGCCTGGTACCGGACGTGCAGGGTGTCCTCGCCGACCGGGTCGATCCGCATCCGGTCGAACCAGTACCGGTACACGAGGCCGTCGTAGTACGCGATGTTCTTCTGCCGTGCCTCACGGGCCGACACCTCCTCGACCAGCGGCCGTTCCGGGTCGCCCCGGCGCTGACGCATCTCGGTCAGCAACTGCGCACGTCCTTCGAGCCTCCACCCCCCGGGACGGTGCTCGATCGAGCCGTCCTCGGTGAGCGTCTCCAGGAACTCCTCCAGCCGCCGCTCCTCGAGAAGCGGCATCTGCCGTGCGTAGAACTGCTGCACCTCGACATAGAGGTCCGCGGTCACCCGCTGTCCGGTTTCCTGCACTGCCTGGGGCACACCGGTTCCTTCCGGTCGGGGCACGCCTGCTGTGTGCGGTGGCGTCGCCTGGAGCCCCACCGTGGCCCGGGTGCCTGGAAGGGCCCTGGAGAGCCGCTACAGCGTCCACAGGCCCGTGCCGCCCGGGAAGGGCACGCCCCGCGCACCGGGCGGGGCACGCGGAGCCGGCCCGCGACGGATCGCCGGGGGCGGGCTGTCCGCGCGGCTTCACCAGGTGACGGGCAGCTCCCACAGCCCGTAGATGACCGCGCCTTCCTTGCGCGGTATCTCCAGGAACGGCTTGGCGAGCTTCAGCGTGGGGACGCGCTGGAAGAGCTTGCTCCACACGATCTCCAGCTCCAGACGCGCGAGGTCGGCGCCGATGCAGTGGTGCACCCCGTGCCCGAAACCCAGATGCTTGCGGCTGCCCCGGGTGATGTCGAGCTTTTCCGGCTCGGGGAACACCTCCGGGTCGCGGTTGGCGGCGAGACCCAAACACAGGATTCCGTCCCCCTTGCGGATCACCTGGCCGCCGATCTCGATGTCCTCCAGGGCCACGCGGGGGACGGCGGTGTCCCCGATGGTCGCGAACCGCACCAGCTCCTCGACGGCTGGCTTGACCAACGACGGGTCGTTCAGGAGCAGTTCGAGCTGGCCGGGATTCTCCAGGAGGCAGGCCGTGCCGAGGGAAATCTGGCTGGCGGTCGTCTCGTGGCCGCCGTTCATCAGCAGCCGGACCATGTTGAACAGGTCCCGGTCGGTGTACTCCTCGCCGGACTCCGCGTAGTCCGCCATCGCGCGGCTGAGCAGGTCCTCGCCCGGCTCCCGCTTCTTGAGCTGAATCAACTCGCCTATATAGGCGTTCACTTCGACGATCGCGGCCTGCCGCTCCTCGGTGGAGCTGTGCCCGCCGAGCAGCGCCGTGCCGTGCTTGATGAAGAAATCGTGCTGGTCCTGCGGAATACCGAGCAGCTCACAGATCACCGTCATGGGCACGGCCAGCGAGAACACCCGGTGGAAGTCCGCCGGCGGCTCCAGCGAGAGCAGGGTGTCCAGGTGCTCGTCGACTATCTCTTCGATGCGCGGACGCAGCCGCTGCACCTGCCGGTTGGTGAACGTCAGCGCCGCCTTGCGGCGGGTGTCGCTGTGTTCCTTGCCGTCGTAGCCGATGAACGAGGTCTCCGTGCGGTACTCCGGCGGGGCGATGAAGTAGAAGGGGAAGTTGTCGTGCCTGCGTGAGGCGCTGACCCGCAGGTCGGTGAGCAGTTCCCGGATCATCCGGTAGTTCGTGACCGTCCAGATGCGCAGTCCGGACCCGGTGAGCGTGACCTGGGAGACGTCCTTGGCGGCCATCTCCGCGTAGTCCTTGGGCGGGGTGAAGGGGCACTGGCGTCGGTAGGGAAAGGTCTCGGTCTTCGCCCCGGCGGGATCGCCGGCCTCCACGGCACTGGTTGTCACGGTGCATCCTTCCTGAGGGCGTCACGGCGCGGGAACTGAAATCCGCTCTGTTCACGGTGCCGCTTCCCCCTCGGACGGCGCTGGAGCCCTACCGGCCCCTGCTGACGTCACCGTCGAGCGGAACTCGAGTGAAGCTTCGGATCCGCTGCTTACGTTCCCCCCATGTCGAACACCCTGAATGTCCTGACTGCCCTGCCGGGTTCGGGGACGCTTCCCGGCCACAGCTGCTGGAGCACGCGATGACCGGGCCGCTCGACGGCCTGCGAGTGGTCGAGCTGGCGGCGATCGGGCCCGCTCCCTTCGCCTGCATGATGTTCGCGGACCTGGGAGCTGATGTCCTGCGCATCGACCGAAGTGATGGCCTTCGTTCTTTCGCTGACTGGCACGGGGAACTGGACCGGGGCCGGCACTCCACGGAGCTCGACCTCAAGAGTCCCGCGGACGTGGCGTGGCTGCTGCGCAAGGTGGAGGCGTCCGACGTACTGGTCGAGGGATTCCGGCCCGGTGTCGCCGAACGGCTGGGCATCGGCCCCGAGGAGTGCCTGGCCCGCAACCCCGGGCTCGTGTACGGACGGATGACCGGCTGGGGGCAGGACGGCCCGCTCGCGGGCACCCCCGGCCACGACATCAACTACCTCTCTCTCACCGGGGCGTTGTACGCGATCGGCGAGGCGGGCGGTCCGCCCGTGCCGCCGGTCAATCTGCTCGGGGACTTCGCGGGCGGTGCGATGTTCCTGGTCGCCGGGGTGCTCGCGGCCCTCTACGAGCGCCAGCGCACCGGCCGGGGCCAGATCGTGGACGCGGCGATCGTGGACGGCACGAACACCATGCTCGGCATGATGAGCGCGATGCTCTCCGCGGGCGAGTGGCGTTCCGAGCGCGGGGTGAACCTGCTGGACGGCGGAGCGCCGTTCTACCGCTGCTACGCCTGCGCGGACGGTGGTCACGTGGCCGTCGGCGCCCTGGAGGAGCGCTTCTATCAGGCGCTGCTGGCCGGCCTCGAAATCGACCCGGAGCGGATGCCGGACCGCGGGGACCCGGTCAACTGGCCCGCCCTGCGGCGCATGTTCGCGCATCGGTTCCTCGTCCGGGACCGGGACGAGTGGGCCCGTCACTTCGCCGATACGGAAGCGTGTGTCACGCCGGTCCTGAGCATCGAGGAAGCGGCCTCGCACCCCCACCACCTGGCCCGCGGCGGCGGTCCCGCCACTCCCGCGCCGAGGTTCAGCCGGACTCGAGCGCAACTGCACTGACCGACGTCACTGTGCGCACCGGACCGCCAGACCGCACCGGCCCGTACAGGATCGGGCGTGGTCCGCGGAAGGCCGCCGGCCCCGTACCCGAACCGGCATGGCCGCTCAAGGCGCTCTCAAGGGTCACAGCCGACCGTGAGGGCCCCAGAGCGGCAGACCGGTGCCGCAGGCCGACAGCAAGGAGGAGTGATGGCGGAGCGGAGCTTTCACCTCTACGACACGACCCTGCGCGACGGCACCCAGATGGAGGGTCTCGTGCTCACGGTCGACGACAAGCTCTCCGTCGCACGCAGCCTCGACGCCCTCGGCGTGGGATTCATCGAGGGCGGCTGGCCCGGCGCGGTTCCCAAGGACACCGAGTTCTTCCGCCGGGCGCGGACGGAACTCGATCTGGGCTCCAGCGTGCTGGCCGCCTTCGGCGCCACCCGGCGGCCGGGCACCTCGGCGTCCGTCGACCCCCAGGTACGGGCGCTCCTGGACGCGGAGACCCCGGTGGTGACCCTGGTGGCCAAGAGCCACACCCGGCACGTGGACCGGGCCCTGCGCACCACGCTCGCCGAGAACCTCTCCATGATCAGCTCCACCGTGCGGCATCTGACGCACGCCGGACGCCGCGTCTTCGTGGACGCCGAACACTACTTCGACGGCTATCTCGCCAACCGCGAGTACGCGCTGGAAGTCGTGCGGACCGCGATGGAGGCGGGCGCCGAGGTCGTCGTGCTCTGCGACACCAACGGCGGCTCGCTGCCCGACGAGGTGAAGGCGGTCGTCGCCGACACCATCGCCATGACCGGCGCCGCGATCGGCATCCACTGCCACGACGACAGCGGGTGCGCGGTCGCCAACACCATGGCCGCCGTGGACGCCGGCGCCGTGCACGCGCAGGGCACGGCGCACGGTTACGGCGAGCGGTGCGGCAACGCGAACCTGTTCACCCTGGCCGCGAACCTCGTCCTCAAGCGGGGCTGCGAGGTGATCCCGCTGGAACGGCTCGCCGCACTCGCCCCCATCGGCCGGAGCATCGCGGAGCTCGCCGGCATCCCCGCCCCTCCCACGGCCCCCTACATCAGTACGGGCGCCTTCACGCACAAGGCCGGTCTGCACGCCTCGGCGCTGCGCGTGGATCCCGGCCTCTACCAGCACATCGACCCGGCCCGGGTCGGCAACATCTTGCGCACCCTCGTCTCCGACATGGGTGGACGCTCCTCCGTGGAACTCAAGGCGCGGGAGCTGGGCTACGACGTCAGCGCGGGCTCCGAGGTGGCGGCGCGGGCCGCGGCCCGGGTCAAGGACCTGGAGAGCCGCGGTTACAGCTTCGAGTCCGCCGACGCCTCCTTCGCCCTGCTGCTGCGCGAGGAGTTGGCGGGTGTTGCGCTTCCCCCGCCGTTCGACGTCGACGAATGGCAGGTGGCCGTCTCCGCGAAGCGCGGCGAACAGTCCGGCACCCAGGCCTCGGTACGGCTGCGGGTCGACGGCGTCCCGCTCGTGGCCCAGGAGCGCGGCAACGGTCCGGTCCACGCCCTGGACACCGCCCTGCACAAGGCGCTCGACCCCCACTTTCCCGAACTCGGCCAACTGGAGCTGGTGGACTACCGGGTCCGGGTGCTCAGCGGGGAGACGGGCAGTTCAGCCGCCGTCCGGGTGCTGATGTCGTTTCAGGACGGCGAGCGCCGCTGGGGCGCCGTCGGGGTGGACGCCAACACGGTCGCGGCGGGATGGCGGGCCCTGCTCGACGCCGTTCACTACGTCCTGGCCGGCCGCCCGGGGCTGGAGCGCGAGGGGCGCGACGCTCGCGGACTGATGGCCACCCGGGCCGGCTGACACCCTCGAACCCACAGGAGCGGTTGTGCGTGTGGAAGGCATCTACATCCGGGGGACTTCCGTACGTCTCCCCTCCCTGCTGACGGTTGAGGACGCGGTGGCCGCCGGGGCGTGTCCGCCCCGGCTGGCCGCCACCACCGGACTGGAATCCGTGGCGTACTCACCCGATGAGTCCGCCGCCGAGATGGCCGCGCACGCCGCCCGGACCGCCGTGGCGCGCGCGGGCAGCACTCCGGCAGAGGTGGAGCTCCTGCTGCACGCGGACACCTACCACCAGGGCCAGGACCTGTGGCCCGTCGCCTCGTACATTCAGCGTGAGGCGCTCGGCAACAGCTGTCAGGCCATCGAGATCCGGCAGATGTCCAATGGCGGTCTCGCGGCGCTGGACCTCGCCACCGCCTACCTCACCGCGGGCCACGGCCGCGGTGACGCGCTGCTGACGACCGCCGACCGGTTCTGCGCGCCGGGCATCGACCGCTGGCAGACCGACCCGGGGACCCCTTATGCCGACGGCGCGACCGCGCTCGTCCTCTCCCGCCGAGGCGGCGTCGCCCAGCTGGTCTCCCTCGCGCTGTTCGCCGACCCGGAGCTGGAGCCGCTGCACCGGGGCGACGAACCGTTCACCACCGCGCCGTTCGGGCACCGGATGCCGGTCGACTTCGAGCAGGCCAAGCGCGCGTTCATCGGCCGGGCCGGGATGTCGTACGCCATCAGCCGGGCCCACCACGGCCAGCGGACGGTGATCAAGCAGGCGCTGGCGGACGCCGGCATGGAGCTCGGCGACGCCCAGTGGGTGGTGCTGCCGCACTTCGGGGGCAGGAGGCTGAAGGCCATCTATTACCAGCCGTTCGGTATCGACCCGGCGCGCACCACCTGGAAGTTCAGCCGCACGGTCGGTCATCTCGGGGCCGGCGACCAGTTCGCGAGCCTGGACCACTTGCTGGTCTCCCGCAGCGTCCGCCCCGGCGACCGCTGTGTGCTGGTCAGCGTGGGAGCCGGTTACAGCTGGGGATGTGCCGTCGTGGAGATCACCGAGCAGCCCGGATGGAGTGACTGAGCCGTCCCGCCGGGAGCGCCCTCCACAGAGGGGCGACCGATGGTCGAGCCTCACCCTAGGGGGCTTGTGCCACTCTGCTGAATGCCGTCCCGCACGGCACATACGAAGGGAAGGACCACCGTGGCGACGACCGCTACGACCGAGCCCCGGAAGATCCCACCGGCCACGGGGCCCCATCTGACGGAACACTCCATCTCCGTGTCGGCCGCACCGGACGACGTCTACCGCCTGGTGGCCGACGTCGCCGGGTGGCCCCAGGTGTTCGGGCCGACCGTCCATGTGGAAGTTCTCGAAGAGGCCGACCCGTTCGCAGGCGGCGAGCAGCTGCTGCGCATCTGGGCGGTCGCCAACGAGCAGGTGCGCACCTGGACTTCACGCCGTGTCCTGGACCCGGCCGCCCGTGTCATCACCTTCCGGCAGGTGGTCTCGGCGGCCCCCGTCGCCGCGATGGGCGGCACCTGGCTCATCGAGCCCGTCGAGGACGGGACGACACGGGTGGTGCTGCTGCACGACTACCGTGCGGTCGACGACGATCCGCAGGCCGAGGCCCTCATCGAGCGGGCGGTCGACCGCAACAGCCTCGCCGAGCTCACCGCTCTGAAGAACGCCGCGGAGCGGGGCGAGGACGCCGCCGGACTCCAGTTCACCTTCAGCGACTCGGTGACCGTCGCGGGGGCGGCCGGCGATGTGTACGCCTTCCTGGACCGCGCGGAAATGTGGCCCGAGCGGCTGCCCCACGTGGCCCGGCTCGACCTGACCGAGGAGGAGAGCGGCATCCAGCACATCGACATGGACACCCGCAGTTCCGACGGCTCCATCCACAACACCGCCTCGGTACGGGTGTGCTTCGAGGACCGCAAGGAGATCGTCTACAAGCAGCTGAAGGTCCCGGTGGCGATGCGGGTGCACACCGGGCGCTGGACCATCGAGCCGCTGGACGACGGCACCCTCACCGTCACCTCCTGGCACACTGTGGTCCTGGACCACGAAGGGGTGCGCACAGCGCTCGGCCCCGAGGTCACCCTCGCCAAGGCGAGAAACCTGGTCCGCAAGGCCCTGGGCACCAACAGCTCCACCACATTGCGGTACGCACAGCAGTTTGCGGAGGAAGCGCATGGCCGTACGTGATCTCGCAGGCCCGATCACGGTAATCAACCACTTCGAGGTGAAGGGCGATGTCGAGGAGTTCGAGAGGCTGTTTCGTGACCACTCCCAATTCCTGCGCCGCCGCGACGACTTCGACTTTTTGGTGACCGCGCGCCTGGCCGAACGGCCTCAGGTGTACGTCCATCTGGGCCACTGGCGCACCTTGCGCGCCTTCCTGGACACCGTGCACGACGCGACCTTCCTGAGACACGTCCGCCGGCTCGAGCCGCTGGTGGTGGCCGAGGTCGACCAGGCGGTCAGCGTCGGCCGGATGCTGCGGGACGACGCGATGGCCGGCGAGGAGACCGTGCTGCTGGTCCATGCCGAAGTGCACGGGGACTGGGGCAGGTTCGAGGACGACTTCGGTGAACTGTGCGTACTGATGGATGAGTTGGGCGATTTCGGGGGCAGCGACCTGTTGCGCTCCACGATCAGTCCCTTCGCCTACACGGGCATGCTGTGGTGGCGTGACGCCGAGGCCTGTGACCGTGCGCTCGCCAGCCAGGCGTACGACCGGGCGTACCGGAGCCTGGCCGCCACCGCCCGGGTCGCCGTCGACCGGGCCCTGCACGTCGCCTACGAGCGGACGATCGGGCGCACCGACGGCCCGGGAGGGTAGCGCCGAGCGGGCATTCGAGTCGGGAGAGAGCCGAGGACCACGGGTCCTCGGCTCTCTCCCGTTCCGGGCGCGAGGCCAGCTCAAGAGGCTGGGTGCAGGCTGTCTCCCATGTCGAACGAGACGCGCATCACCGTGGTTCGAGGCCGCCCCGACGCGGACGAGATCGCCGCCGTGACCGCCGTGCTGCTCGCCCTCGCCCGCCGTGCGGAGGAACCGGCGGACGAGGTGAGGGCGGCGTACGCGGCGTGGACGGTCAAGCGCGGCCACTATCGGTCGGCGGCAACCGTGCCCGGGCTGTGACCCGGACCGGCGCAGGGACGGGAAGCGCCGGGAGCGCCGGTGTACCAACGCTCCCGACCGTCCCGCCTTCAAAGACAGTCGCGGACGCCCGCCCGGCCGCCCGCCCGACATGTAAGGGGGAGGCGTTGACCGGTAACCCGACCTTCACCGAGCACATCCGCGGCAGGGTCGCCGAGGCGCCCGACCGCTCGGCGCTCATTCTGCTCACCGAGCGGAACGGAGAGCTGCGACCGCAGATCCTCTCCTATGCGGAACTCGACCGTGAGGCAGGCGTCCTGGCCGCTCTGATCCGCCGGCATGTGAGCGCCGGCCAGCGGGTGCTGATCCTGCACACCTCGCGGAGACTGTTCAGCATCAGCTTTCTGGCCTGCCTGTACGCGGACGTCATCGCCGTGCCCGTCGCACCGCTCGGCGGGGGCAGGCACCACGACGAGCGGATCGCGGGCATCTTCCGGGACGCGGCCGCCTCCTGCGTGCTCACCTCGCGCGCCGAAGCCCCCGGCGTCACCCAGCTCCTGGCCCGCACGGGCCACGAGCGCGCGGTCTGCATCCCCACCGACACCCTGCCCGCCGGCGGCGCCGAGGTACCGCGACCGTCGCAGGCGGGCCCCGACGACGTGGCGTTCCTCCAGTACACCTCGGGCTCCACCCGCGAACCGCGGGGCGTGGTGGTGACGCACCGCTCCCTGCTCGCCAACAACGCGGCGATCAGTGAGACGTTCGGCACCGCCCCCGGCGCCAGGATCGGCGGCTGGCTGCCGCTGCACCACGACATGGGTCTGGTCGGCCAGCTGCTGCACGCCCTCTGGCTCGGCGGAACCGCCGTCCTGCTCTCCCCGGTCGCCTTCGTGAAGCGGCCGGCCCACTGGCTGGAGACCATCTCGCGTTACGGGCTCACCGTCAGCGGCGCCCCCGACTTCGCGTACGAGCTGTGCGTCCGCCGGATCAACGACAGTCAGCTCGCCGGCCTGGACCTCTCCCGGTGGCGCATCGCCGTCAACGGCGGCGAACCGGTGAACGCGGCGACAGTACAGGCCTTCACGGACCGCTTCGCTGCCGCCGGACTGCGTCCGGGCGCGGTCAGACCCAGCTACGGGCTGGCCGAGTCGACCCTGCTGGTCGCGGGTCAGGGGGACGGCACGGCCGGGGGCCGGGCCGCCGCGGACAGTGCCGGGCCCGAGCCGCACGAGCTGCAAGAGACCGGCGCGGGCGGCGGGCCGGTGCGCACCGTCGTGGCATCGGGCCGGCCCGCCGCCACCGAGATCCAAATCGTCGATCCGGACAGTCGCGAGGCGCTCGCGGACGGCCGGATCGGTGAGATCTGGGTCCGCGGCGCTTCGGTCGCCCGTGGCTACTGGGACAAGCCGAAGGAGAGCGCCGACACCTTCGACGGCCGGATCGAGGGCGGCCGGGGCGGCTATCTGCGCACCGGGGACCTGGGCATGCTGCGGGACGGCCTGCTCTATGTGACCGGCCGCATCAAGGACATGATCGTGGTGGCCGGACGCAACCTGTACCCGCAGGACCTGGAGCGCACCGTCCAGGGCGTCAGCGCGCTGTTCGGGCCCGGTACGGCATTCGCGGTGCCGGCCGCGCGCGAACATGTCGTCGTCATACAGGAGTTGCGTGCCCGCGGACGCTACGACGCCGATCTCGCCGAACTCGCGGCATCCATCCGGAGCCGCCTGGGTGAGGTGTACGAGGTCCGGGCCGGCGGTGTGCTCCTGGTACGTCCGGGCACCGTCCGCCGGACCACCAGCGGAAAGCTGGAACGCGCGGCCATGCGGCGGATGTTCCTGAGCGGCGAGCTCACAGCGCTGCACCAGTCGATCGACCCGGAGGTCGGCGAACTGGTGGCACAAGGGAGGCGGCGATGACGACAGCCTTGTACGAGGACCGGATCGCAGCCCTGGAAAAGGCCTTCGGCCCGCTCGACGACCCGGCCAACCCGCTCGGCGGCGACGCCCTGATCGCCGCCGAGGCGGAGGCCGGGGTGGCGCCGGGGGCCGAGGAGGCGCTGAGCGCGTTCGGGCTCAACGCCGAGTTCGTGCCTGCCGAATTGGGCGGCAGGCTGAGCCGGATGGACGTCCTGGGCCGGATACTGCGGCCGGTGTTCCGCCGGGACGCCTCCCTCGGTTTCGGCTTCGGGCTGAACTGCTTCTTCGCCGCTGCTCCGGTGTGGGCCGCGGGCACCCCGGAGCAGCGGGCCTTCGTCGCACGGCTGCTGCTGGGGGGCGACCGGATCGCCGTCGCACGGCACGAGGTGGCGCACGGAAACAGTTTTGTTCGCGATGAGTTCACCGCCCGTCCCGCCCCCGGGGGGCTGGTGCTCAGCGGCCGCAAGACCGGGATCGCCAACGCGTCCAGGGCGCGTGGCCTGGTCGTCTTCGCCCGCACCGAGGACGCCGAACGAGCGGGCGGCCGCAGTCACTCGGTGCTGCTGCTGGACCGCGCGGAACTGCCCCGGGACCGGGTCAGGGACGTGGAGCGGTTCGCCACCCCCGGGATGCGCAGCGCGCAGTTCGGCGGGCTGAGCATCGCCGACTGCCTGGTGCGGCCCGGCGCGGTGCTCGGCAAGGTGGGCGACGGTTACGAGATGTCGCTGCGGTCCTCGTTGCAGATCCGCGGCTTGATCCCGTCGATCGTGCTCGCGGGCGTCGACACCGCGCTGCGCACGGTGGTCAGGTTCGCCACCCGGCGGCGCGACGACGGCCGTTCCTCACTCGACGTCCAGCACGTACGGGACGTTCTGACCGGTGCCTTCCTGGACTTGCTCGTCATGGACTGCCTCGCGCTCGTCGCCACCCGGGCACTGCATCTGCTGCCGCGGCAGATGAGCGCCTACGCGGCCTCGGCCGCCTACCTCGCCCCCAAACTCGCCGCGGAGTCGATGGACGAGATGGCTGCGGTCCTGGGCGAGGAGAGCTTCCTCGTCAGCGGGCCGTACGGCATGTTCTTGAAGCAGCTGCGCGATCTCCCGGTCACCTCGCTGGGGCACGCCGGCAGTGCGGGACGACAGGTCAGCATCCTGCCCCAGCTGCCGCACTTCGCCCGACACGCCTGGTTCAGGGACCGGCCGGCGCCCGCCGGCCTGTTCCGGCTGTCCGAGGACCTGCCGCCGCTGGACCTCCAACGCCTCGCCCTGCTCGGTGACGGCGACCCGCTGGCCGCGACGCTCGTAGCGTCGGCCGAAGGGCTTCAGAGCGCCGACGGCCGCACACCGGGCCACGGCGACCGCGCCCTGCTGCGGACCCTGACCGACGCCTTCACCCATGAACTCAGGGAACTGCGCCAGGCGTTCCGGTCCGTGCCGAGGGATGACCGCGCCGCGCTCTCCAGCCCGCACCACTTCGGGCTCGCCGATCGCTACACCATGGTGCTGGCCGCGGCGGCCTGCCTCGGGGTGTGGCGGGAACAGCTGGGAGAGCCCGGCGCCACCGACCCGTTCCTGGCCGACCCCGCCTGGCCCGTCGCGGTCCTGTTCCGGCTGGGGCGACGCCTTGGTCTGCCACTCCCGCACCGCCCGGTCTCCTGCGAACAACGGGTGCTCGCGGAGTTGCTCGACCGGTCGCACCGCCGCCGCAGCTATGACCTGTACGGGTCCCCGCTGGCCTGACCAACCGCCGGGGCAGCCGTCCGAGCCTGAGATGGAGCACACACACCATGCCTGATCACCTGTATGACGATTCGTTCGACGGGGTCCACCGGGAGTGGCTGCGGGAGCGGCTCGCCCACTACCTCGGCCGGCCCGTGGAGGAGAGCGTGCCGTTTAACGAGTACGGACTCGACTCGGTGGCGGCGCTCAGCCTCTACGGCGACATCGAGGAGGAGTTCGGCCCGCTGGTCGAACCCACCGACATCGAGGCCTACCCGACCGTGCGGGAGCTCGGCCGGTACATGGCCATGCGCGATCCGCGCCCGGCGGGGCACGGCCTGGTGCGCGCGGCCTTCGTCTTCACCGGACAGGGCTCCCAGCACCCCGGCATGACCACCGGACTCTACCGGAGCTCGACCGGCTACCGCGGCTACCTCGACGAGGCCGCCGCCGCGCTGCTGCCGTACACCGGGACGTCCGTCGTCGAACTGATCCTCAACAACGACCCGCGCATCCATCAGACGGCCTTCACCCAGCCTGCCCTCTTCGCCGTCGGGTACGCGCTCGCCCAGACCTTCCAGGAGGTGGGGGTGGCACCGGTGGCCGTACTGGGCCACGGCATCGGGGAGTTCGCCGCCGCCACGGTCGCGGGCGCCCTCTCGCTGCCCGACGCGGCCAAACTGGTCTCCGTGCGCGGTGCCCTCATGCAGTACCTGCCCAGCGACGGCGGGATGATGGCCACCTGCGCGACCCCCTACGAAGCCGCGGAACTGGTGGCGGGCGAACCCGGCGTCGGCATCGGCGCGATCAACGCGGCCAAGGCCACGGTGCTCTCCGGGGAGCGGGCGGGCCTCGAACGCATCCAGGAGCAGATGGAGGGCCGGGGCGTCGCCTGCCGCCATCTGACCGTGGCGCATCCCTTCCACTCGCCGCTGATGGCCCCAATGCTGCCCAAGTTCGAGCCGGTGGCCCGCAGGGTGGCGGGCGGCGCCGCGCGCGTGCCGTTCTACTCCACCGTGTACGGACGCCTGACCACCGAGCCCCTGTACGGCCCGTACTGGACCGAGCAGATCACCGCGCCGGTGCGGTTCGCCGACGCCGCACGGGCGTTGCTGGGCCAGCAGGTGCCCACCCATGTGGTGGAGATCGGCCCCCGGGTGGTGCTCACTCCGTTCCTGCGCAGGCTGGGCGGCAACGAAGGACCGACCTGCCTGGTGGCCTGCCGCGGCCCGCAGAGCGACGCGGTCGACCTGGCCGGAGTCATCTCCGCCCTCGACGCGGGCCCGCTGGCCGCCGTGCTGGCAGGGGCCTGAGGAGATGGGGGCAATCGGAAGGCCGCTGCTCACGCACGGGCCGAGCGGCCCCTGGGCGGGCCTGCGCGCGGAACTCGCCGGGGCCGGAAGCGTGTTGACGTACAGCAGCATGCGCGACTGGCTGCCCGGGGAGGCGGATCCCGGGAAGCTGCGTGCGCTGCTCGGCCGAGACTGGAACCGCTACGAGGCGTTCGCCGGCCGGCCCAGGATGCAGGAACGGTTCCTTGCCTCCCGACTGCTGCTGCGGCACGCGGCGGCAGCGGCGCTGGAGACGACCCCGCAGCTGGTGGACCTCGCCTACCAGCCGGGCGGCCGGCCCTATGTGCGCGGCTGCGACCAGATCGACGTCAGCCTCAGCCATACCGAGGAGATGATGGTCGTCGGCATCACACGCCGAGGCCGGATCGGGGTCGATGTGGAGCGCTCCGACCGCAGACTCGCCCACACCGGATCGGAGTCGCAGGCCTGTACCCCGTTCGAGAAGCGGCGGCTCGACGAGGGCGGCGAGGGGGCACGCAATGACACCCTGGTGCGGCTGTGGACCCTCAAGGAGGCCTACAGCAAGGCGCTTGGACAGGGACTGCGTTTCCGTTTCACCGAATTCGGCTTCGCCCTGCGGGGGCCGGACGCCCGCCTGGTGCGGCCCGACGGCACGGACACGGGCGCCGACGAGTGGGCCTTCGGGACCTTCGGGATCGGGCGCTACGTCGTGAGCGCGGCGGTGTCCGACGCCGGCTTCGGTGAGCCGGCGGACCTCTCCATCGGCACGACCCTGGACGCCGGGCTCCTTGACGCGCTCCTTGGCGCCTCGGCGTCGGACGGCTCAGGGGATCCAGCCGGCTTCCTCGGCGATACGGATGGCGTCGATGCGGTTGCGGGCACCGAGTTTGCTGACGATCGACGTGAGGTAATTGCGGACCGTTCCGCCGGTGAGGTACAGGCATCCGGCGATTTCGGCGGCGTCGGCTCCCTTGGCCGCGAGCCGTAGCACCTCCACCTCCCTTCGGGAGAGCGGGTTGTCCGGGTAGTCCCAGGCGCTGAGGGCGAGCTGGGGGTCCAGGACGCGCCGGCCGGCGGCCACAGAGCGTACCGCCAAGGCGAGTTGGTCCGGTGGTGAGTCCTTCAGCAGGAAGCCGGAGACATGCGCCGACATGGCGCGGCGCATGGTGCCGGGGCGGCCCAGACTGGTGAGGATCAGGGATCGGCACCGGGGCAGCTGACGGTGCAGATCGGCGGCGGCCGTCAGGCCGTCCATGCCGGGCAGGTCCACGTCGATCACGGCGACGTCCGGCCGGGTGTCGAGCGCCGTGCTGACGATGGTGTCGCCCCGGTCCACGGCGGCGACGACATGCAGGTCCGGTTCGAGCTGAAGAAGCGCCACCAGCGCCCCCCGGATCATGTGCACGTCCTCGGCAAGAAGGATGTTGATGGACAGCATCGGTGCTCCCCCCAGCGAGCGATGTCGTCGGATGTCAGGCCGCGGCTCTGCCGGAGCCCGTCGCGGCGGTGGTCGTGGCAACCCTGGCCTCTCCATTGTGCGGTCGCAGCGGAGCCCGGGCCTGCACCTGGAACAGGCCGTCCGCTCCGACGCCGGCGGTCAGCTCTCCACCGATCTCGGTGAGACGCGCACGGAGGTTGCCGAGACCACTGCCGCCGGACCGGGCGTCGAGCGACTGGTCCCTGATGACGACACCGTCATTGACCATGGTGAGCAGAATCGTTTCGGGCCCGTGGGCTGCCTTGATGGTACAGACCTCTGCCTTGCTGTGCCTCAGGATGTTCGTGACTCCCTCCCGCAGCGCGGTCGCCAGCACCGTGTCGATGACCGGATGCAGCCTCTGGTCCCCGATGTCCACCTCCGCGCGGACGTCGGCCGAGGCCAGCACGGCCGCCGCCGACTCCGCCTCGTCCCGCAACGACATGTCCCGGTAACCGCGCGACACCAGACGTACGTCCGACAGGGCCTGGCGTGCCACCAGGAGCAGCGACACGGTTTCCTCCGCGGCCTGCTCCGGACGGGCCGGGATCAGCCGGTTGACCAGCTCACCCTTGAGGGTGATGGCAGAGAGGCTGTATCCGAGCAGATCGTGCAGATCGCGCGCGAAGCGCAGCCGTTCCTGTGTCACGGCCATGCGGGCCAGCTTCTCCCGGGTGGAGTGCACTTCCTGTACGAGGTCGGCGAGACGGGTCAGGCCGTAGATCACCAGACCCGCCAGCATGACGGAGATGAAGGCGTAGGCGCAGTCCAGCGCGTTGGCGCCCTTCGACAGCGGATACAGCGGGACACCGGCGAGGACCACGCCGAAGAGCGGCCACGCGATGCGCTGCGGCAGCGAGAGCAACACCGTTGCGGCGAACGGCCCTTGCATGCTGCCCCAGCTGAGCTGGAACCAGAACGTGGGCAGATAGGTCAGCAGTGCCTGGGCCACGAGCGCCGCGATCTGTCGCTTCATGGGCCAGGTGCGCGCCGCGGGAGAGGAGAGGGTGAACTGCAGACCGAACACCAGCAGCACGGTCACCACGCAGGACGTCAGCTGGGCCGTGCTCGCCTTGCCCGTCCTGAGAACGTTCAGGATCACGACGGAGCAGTAACAGGCAAGTACCACCGTCATGATGATGCGCGCGAGCCGGGGTGCCATGGTCTGCTGCTCGCTCAGCGATCGCGGCTCTGCGGCCCCTCGGGATCTTTCCGCAGTTCGACATACGTCCGGCATCGCGGTCTCCTAGCCAGGGTACTGATCGAACGGCATGCTATGGCTAAGGATTGAAGTAGGCCACTGTGAGTCCGCTACGGCCGGATTCAGACGAACAGCGGGATCGGGTTGAGCTCCTCGTAGGCAGTGGGGCCCGCGAGGCGTCCGAGACGGACCGGAACCTCGAAGAGACGGCCCGGCGCGAACCGCGCCCAGAAGTGCCGCATCCCCGGAACGAGTACCTTGACCACGGGCAATTCCACGTCAGGGCGGGTTTGGTCGAGCACGAGCAGGTCCAGGCCGCGGTCGCTCAACAGCTGCTCGATCGCGGTGAGATCGCCGAGCAGATCGTCGCGTGCCTCGTACACGTAGTCGCCCGGGGTCCGGGGGTGCTCGGCCGGATCCGGCAAGAGGTATGGCTGGCTCCGCGTGGTTGCGCACGACCACCACTGGGCCAGTTCCGGGTTGGAGGAGGAGAAGCCCGCACGCGTTTCGGCGCCGTCCTTGTGGGCGGGGAGCAGTTGTGCCATCTCGGTCACCGCTCGACGCAGTGCTATGCGCGGATCGAAGTGTGCTCCGAAGCCGAAGGAAATGCCCTGGGCGGTAGTCGCGCCGAGGGATGACACGGCCGCCATGACGGGAATCTCGAAGTCCGCGGTGAGGTCGAGAACCCACACCTCGCGGCCCAACTCGCGGTACGCGGCGCGCGCCTGCGCGAGCCATGGTTCCTCGAATGCGTCGAGGTCCACCGCCGGATGGCGGGTGCGGTTGTACCACCACAGAGCCACCGCGTCGCGCTCGACCAGTTCGAGGAATCCCTGCACGGCGGCGTCCTCGAGGCTGCTGCCGGCCGCGTTGCCGTTGGAGTCCGCCCAGGGCGCGTGCGGACGGCCGTCCGGGCCGGGCCCGAAGTAGAGCATCGACGTGGGCAGCAGACGTGTGGCACCCGCCGTCACCGACCACACCGGGGACCATTCCCTGACCGCGTGGGGGTCGAAGGACGGAGGGATGTGCTGGAACGCGGAGGCCGTACGGTTCCACCGGCCCCGTTCCCGGAACTGCCGGTCGGCGTAGAGCTGGCACGCGTTGGGGTGTACGGCACCCTCGCCGAGCCCGGTGAAGCTGTCTAGGACGACCGGTTCGTCACCTTGACGGGTGCCGCAGTAGCGTTCCACGGCCTCACAGAGCGCGCCGACCTCGGCCTCCAAAGGGGTGGTGCCCTTGCCGCCGCTGTGGCTGCGCAGTCCGTTGCGCAGACTGACGAGCGAGCGTGCCTGGAACGCGGGATTGCGCCCCGAGACGTACCGGTTGAGCCCCGTAGGCGTCCCCGGCACCGAGCGGACCTCCGGCACGACACCGGTGAGCGGATCGATGAGGTGCTGGTACCGCGCGCGCACCGCCGTCAGCGACAGGGCGCGGTGGCCGTTGCCCTCCCCGGCCGACTTGACACGCGAGGTGAAGACGACCGGCCGCCGCATCCGCGCCGTCACCAGCCCGGGGTCGCCGCATTCGGCGCACTGGGGACGTCTGTTGACCGGGTGGTGGCGGGTCCGTAGGGTGCGGGTGTCGAGCGTGCACACGGAACTCTGCTCCGCGTATCGCATGCCGGCCGCCCACTTCACCGCTTCCAGTACGGCCGTCTGGAGTCCCAGCGCCCGCACGGAGGTCAGCGATGCCTCGGGGAGCGAGAGGGGCCCTTGCAGTCCGAGCACGTGCTGGACCAGAGACTGGGCCGCCCGGTGGCCGCGCAGCCGGTGCGCCAGACACGACCAGCAGGGCCGGCCGCCGGGCCCGAAGAAGGGCCCCACCCATGCCTCGGCGCCGCAGGGCTTGGCGAGCAGCCACGGGCGGCCCGCGGCGCGGTGCCAGGCATCGACGTCGGCCAGCTCGGGGTCCAGGTAGTCGTCGCACAGCACCAGGGAGAAGGCGGCGGATTCACCCGCCTCCGCGAGGCCCAGCCCGGAGGCGCGGCACGCGCTGCTGAGGGACTCGCGGTCCATGCGCCCCAGCGTCAGCAGGTGGGCCCGGGTACTGAGCACCGCGGCCTGGGCGCCCGCCCCGCTGAGGCCGGCGAGTTCCCAGTAGGCCTCGGCCGTGCAGTCCGCCAACGGGGCCTGATAGCCGATCAGTTCGGCCTTGGCGAGCGCCGCGATGGTCCTGCCCGCCACGTCCGCGGACAGCGTGCTCGAAGCCAGCTCCAGCACCGCCGCCAAAGTCCGGGTGCCGTCGAGGAGCGGGGCGAGCGCTTCGACGCAGGGGCCGTGCAGGGCGGTCGTACCGTGCTCCGACATGAGGTAGACGGCCTCGCCGCCGACCACTTCGACACGCAGGTGAGGCTTGAAGCCCACGGGCTGCGAGGCGGCGGATCTCTCCGATACGGTCATATGAACGCCATCTCGGATGGGCGGCCAGCCTCGAGCGGGCAGTAATAGCAGATGTCGCCGCCGGCCGCGTCCGGGCGGTCCAGGTCCTCGATCACCAAGTCACCCGCCGAGGCGCCGAGTTCCGCGAAGTACACCGACTCCGCCGCGTTGAGCCCGAATTCCACCAGCACCGACGCCGGGTCGATGAAGTACCGCTGGGCCAGCTCCGGTTCGAGACCCGCACGGGCGGTCAGCAGGGCGAGGCGGTGGTCCGGCAGCGGCGGCCGGGCGGAGCCGGACGGGGTGACGATGGTCAACGTGCTCATGGAACCCTCCAGATGAGGCCTGAGTGTTGAGGAATCGGGGATCCGAGCCGTGCTCGCTCTCGTCGTCCCGCGGTTCGAATTCTGCGGTGCCCCGTCGCGGTCGCCCAGTGCCGTTGTCACCATCGGGGTATGACATTTTCATGGTGCTCTCCATGAACCGCTCACTGGGACTCGACCAGCGCTGATGTCACGCTCTCTTCACGCTCGTGGATGACATCAACGGCCTTTGTGGCCGTCGCGATCACCTGGGCGAGACGGGAGAACTCACACATGGACATCAAGATGCTGGGTCGGCTCAGCGCGGAACTCAATGGCGTCTCCGTGGTCCCGAGTGCCGCCAAACCGCGGCAGATCCTCGCCCTCCTCGCTCTGCAGAGCGGGCGCGTCGTGACCGTACCGACCCTGATGGAGGAGATCTGGGGCGAGGACATCCCGCGCAGCGCGGCCACCACGCTGCAGACATACATCCTTCAACTGCGGCGCAAGATCGCGGCCGCCCTGGAGGGCGACCGGGCCTGGCAGGCCAAGGACGTCCTCGTGACCCAGCACGGCGGGTATCTGCTGGAGGTCCAGCCGGGCCAGATGGACGTGCAGGAGTTCGACCGCCTGTACGCCGCCGGCCGCGACGCCCACACCGCTGCCGACTACCGCTCCGCCTCCGAACTCCTCGGCCAGGCACTGGCGTTGTGGCAGGGCCCCGCTCTGGTGGATGTACGGGTGGGCGGCGTGCTCGAATTGGAGTCGCTGCGGCTCGAGGAGGACCGGATGGCCGCCCTCGAGCGGCGTATAGACGCCGACATGGAACTCGGCCGGCACGGTGAAATGGTGCCGGAACTGCGTGTGCTGGCTGCCAGGCACCCCATGCACGAGAACTTCTGCGCCCAGCTGATGACAGCGCTGCACCGCTCGAACAACGCCTGGCGCGCGCTGGAGGCCTATCAGCGGCTGCGCACCGCGCTCGTCGACGAGCTCGGCATGGAACCCTCGCCCCGTCTGCAGCGGCTGCAGCAGTCCGTGCTCAACGCGGACCCCACACTCGACTTCCAAGTCTCCACCTCCCTGGCCCGCTGACGCGGCGGGGAACTGCGCCGGTCACCCCTCGACCCGCACTCGAGCCGACGTTCCTACGTTCGGCCGATGACGATCCTCGACGACCTGACCCTTGCCTCCGCGGCCCCCAGCCTGCGCCGCGCCGCTACGGAGCTGCGCCGGCTCAAAGAAGAAGTGGGGCGCGGCCCCGACCCCGACGCCACCCGGCGTCAGCACGCGAAGAACAAACTCACCGCGCACGAACGGCTCCACACCCTCTTCGACGAGGGGACGTTCACCGAGATCGAGCCGTTGCGACGGCACCGAGCCTCCGGGTTCGGCCTGGAGGACCGCAAGCCCCACGGCGACGGTGTGGTGATCGGCTGGGGCACGGTCCACGGCCGGACCGTCTTCGCCTACGCCCATGACTTCCGGGTCTTCGCCGGCGCGCTGGGCGAGGCGCACGCGGCCAAGGTGCACAAGATCATGGACCTGGCGGAGTCCGCCGGCGCCCCCCTGGTGTCCCTCAACGACGGTGCGGGCGCACGCATCCAGGAAGGCGTCACCGCCCTCGCGGGCTACGGCGGGATCTTCCGCCGAACGGTCGCCGCCTCCGGGGTGATTCCGCAGATCAGTGTGATGCTCGGCCCCTGCGCCGGCGGCGCCGCCTACGCGCCCGCGCTCAGCGACTTCGTCTTCATGGTCCGCGGGACCGCCCAGATGTTCATCACCGGCCCCGACGTCGTCCAGGCCGTGACCGGCGAGCAGATCACCCACAACGGCCTCGGCGGGGCGGATACGCACGCCACGTCCTCCGGGGTGTGCCACTTCGCCTACGGCGACGAGACCGAATGCCTCGACGACGTCCGCTTCCTCATCTCGCTCCTGCCGTCCAACAACCGTGAGATGCCGCCCCCGGCCCCCGCCAACGATCCGGCGGACCGGCGCACCGACACGCTCACGGACCTGGTCCCGGCCGATCCCGGCCGCTCGTACGACATCCGCGCGGTGATCGAGGAAATCGTCGACGACGGCGAGTACTTCGAGGTCCACGAGGCCTGGGCACGCAACGTGGTGTGCGCCCTGGTCCGCCTGGACGGCCACCCGGTGGGCATCGTCGCCAACCAGCCCGCCGCCCTCGCGGGCGTCCTGGACATCCACGCCAGCGAGAAGGCGGCCCGCTTCGTCTCCACCTGCGACGCCTTCAACATCCCGCTGGTCACCCTGGTCGACGTGCCCGGCTTCTTGCCCGGCGTGGACCAGGAGCACAACGGCATCATCCGGCACGGCGCGAAACTGCTGTACGCGTACTGCAACGCCACCGTGCCCCGGATCTCCCTCGTGCTGCGCAAGGCGTACGGCGGCGCCTACATCGTCATGGACTCCCGCTCCATCGGCGCCGACCTCTCCTTCGCCTGGCCCACCAACGAGATCGCCGTCATGGGAGCCGAGGGCGCGGCCAACGTCATCTTCCGCCGGGAGATCAACGCCGCCGAGGCCCCCGAAACCGTCCGCGCCCGGCGCATCGAGGAGTACCGGACCGAGCTGATGCACCCCTACCACGCCGCCGAACGCGGCCTGGTGGACGACGTCATAGACCCCGGCGAGACCCGCTCCGTACTGATCCGTTCGCTCGCCATGCTGCGCGGCAAAAAGGCCGAAGTCCCAGCTCGCAAGCATGGCAACGTCCCGACGTGAAGGCCCATCACTCCAGGTCCACGCCCGCGCGAGCGCCTGTCGAGGGCACGCACGTTCCATATGAAGGCCGGAGACGGAGGCACGCCACAAGCGGGCTGCCGACCGGCCCGGTCGGCCGGGGTGGAGCTCACCCCCGATTCACCCCGGCCGCCCAACCAGCTGATGTGTTCCGGACGAAGGGATCGACAGTGGCCCGCACAGTGCCATCCGGCAGGGAGCGCCGACACCGGCACTCCACCCCGTCGAAGGCGAGGTAGACGATGCGGCGAGTTGCCATCACCGGACTGGGCGTCGTGGCACCCGGTGGAGTGGGCGTGAAGGCGTACTGGGACCTGCTCACCGCGGGCCGTACCGCCACCCGCACCATTACTTTCTACGATCCCTCCCCGTTCCGGTCCCAGGTCGCCGCGGAGTGCGACTTCGACCCCCTGGCCGCCGGGCTCTCCCAGCAGGAGACCCGCCGGCTGGACCGGGCCGCGCAGTTCGCGGTCGTCTCCACCCGGGAGGCGCTGGCCGACAGCGGCCTGGACATCTCGGCCCACGATCCCGGCCGGGTCGGTACCGCGCTCGGCAGCGCGGTCGGCTGCACCACCAGCCTGGAACGCGAGTACGCGGTCGTCAGTGACGGTGGCCGCAAGTGGCTCGTGGACCACACCTACGCCGTCCCCGAGCTGTACCGGCACTTCGTGCCCAGCTCGATGGCCGCGGAGGTGGGGATGGCGGCCGGGGCCGAGGGACCCGCGGCCGTCGTCTCCACCGGCTGCACCTCGGGACTCGACTCCCTGGGCCATGCGGTGGACCTGATCCGCGAAGGCACCTGTGACGTCATGATCGCGGGGGCGACCGAGGCGCCGATCTCGCCGATCACCTCGGCCTGCTTCGACGCCATCCACGCGACCACCCCCCGCAACGACACTCCCGAAAGCGCCTGCCGGCCCTTCGACCGGACGCGCAGCGGACTCGTCCTCGGCGAGGGCGCGGCCGTCCTGGTCCTCGAAGAACTGGACAGTGCCCGGCGCAGGGGCGCCCACATCTACGCCGAGATAGCCGGCTTCGCCGCACGCTGCAACGCCTTCCACATGACCGGACTCAAGCCGGACGGCCGGGAGATGGCGGAAGCCATCGACGTGGCCCTCGCCGAGGCCCGGCTCGACCCGACCACCATCGGCTACATCAACGCCCACGGCTCCGGCACCAAGATGAACGACCGCCACGAGACAGGGGCATTCAAGCGGAGCCTCGGCGACCACGCCTACCGCACCCCGATCAGCTCCATCAAGTCCATGATCGGACACTCGCTCGGCGCGATCGGCTCGCTGGAGATCGCAGCCTGCGCCCTCGCGATGGAACACGGCGTGCTGCCGCCCACCGCCAATCTCCACGACCCCGACCCCGAGCTCGACCTCGACTACATCCCACTGACCGCCCGCGAGAAGCGACCGGACGTCGTACTCAGTGTGGGCAGCGGATTCGGCGGCTTCCAGAGCGCGATGGTGCTGGCCCGGCCGGAAAGGAGCATCGCATGACCACGCCCGTCGTGGTGACCGGTCTGGGCATCACCGCGCCCAACGGCCTGGGCACCGAGGAGTACTGGAAGGCCACCCTCGGGGGGGAGTCGGGCCTTGGCCCCGTCACCCGCTTCGACGCCACTCAGTACCCGTCCAGGATCGCCGGCGAAGTGCCGGGGTTCGTCGCCGAGGAGCACATCCCTAGCCGGTTGATGCCGCAGACCGACCACATGACCCGGCTCGCCCTCGTCTGCGCCGACTGGGCGCTCAAGGACGCCGGCGTCCACACCGGCGACCTCCCCGAGTACGGCGTGGGCGTGGTCACCGCGGCCTCCGGCGGCGCCGTCGAGTTCGGCCAGCGCGAGTTGCAGAACCTGTGGAGCAAGGGCAAGGAGCACGTCAGCGCCTATCAGTCCTTCGCCTGGTTCTACGCGGTCAACACCGGCCAGATCTCCATCCGTCACAAGCTGCGCGGTCCCAGCGGGGTGCTGCTCACCGAACAGGCCGGCGGCATCGACGCGATCGGACACGCCAGGCGTCACGTCCGCAAGGGTTTCCCCATGGTCGTCTCCGGCGGAGTCGACGCGGCGCTCTGCCCCTGGGGCTGGGTCTCGCAGCTCGCCTCCGGACTGATGAGCACCGAGGACGACCCGGCGCGCGCCTTCCTGCCCTTCTCGGCCGACGCGAGCGGCTATGTGCCGGGTGAGGGCGGCGCGATCCTCGTCCTCGAAGACCTCGCGTCAGCCCGCGCACGAGGCGCGGACAGGATCTACGGCGAGATCGCCGGATACGCCGCCACCCTCGACCCGGCCCCCGGCACCGGCCGGCCGCCCGGACTGCGCAAGGCGGCCGAGCAGGCCATCACCGACGCCGGACTCTCCCCGGCCGACATCGACGTCGTGTTCGCCGACGCGTCCGGGGTGCCGGCCGGGGACCGGGCGGAAGCCGAGGCGCTGGCCGGCCTGTTCGGGCCGCACGCCGTGCCGGTGACCGCACCCAAGGCGCTCACCGGACGGCTGCTGGCCGGCGGCGCCGCGCTCGACGTGGCCACGGCCCTGCTCGCCCTACGCGACGGGGTGATCCCGCCCACCGGCCAGGTCCAGCCGGCCCCCGGCCACCCGATCGACCTGGTCGCCGGAGCGCACCGGGAGGCCGACCTGCGGTCCGCGCTGGTCCTCGCCCGGGGCCACGGCGGCTTCAACGCGGCCCTCGTCGTACGCCGGAGGAAGTGACCCGCCGGCCGACCCGCACCCAACCGGGCAGACCCGCCGTCACCGACCCGGGCCGGCCTGCCTTTACTTTTCCGGCCACGGCGGACCCCGCCGAGGGGGCCGGAACAGGCACCACCGAGTGAGGCAGCACAACCAACACCCAACGGAGGAAACCACCGTGACCACGACGACCACCACCGTGACCCTGGCCGACCTGACCCGGATGCTGCGCGAGAGCGCGGGCGAGGAGGAGGGCATCGACCTGGACGGCGATGTCATGGACACCCCGTTCATCGAGCTCGGCTACGACTCGCTGGCCCTGCTCCAGGTCATCGGGCAGATCCAGCGCGAGTACGGCATCACGATCCCGGACGACGCGGTTGTCGACGCGGAGACCCCGGGCGCCTTGCTCGCCCTCATCAACGCCGGCCAGGAGACAGCTGCCTGAGCCGGACCGGCGCGGCCGCCCCGCCTCCGATCCCCCCGCCCGCGGGTCGGCCGCTGCCCGGGCCCCGGGCACCCCAGCAAACGCGCACCGCGTCCCGGACCAGTGAACACGATGCGTCCTTCCGGGTGGCCGCGGCGCCGGAAACGGCCCGGGAAGTCCCGCCCTCCGGGCGGACGACGGGACTTCGCGGACACCCCCAGTGCCGGCCCGCCCGCTCGGCCGCCTGGTCACGATCAGGCACCACAGCGGCCGCGGCACGTGGCCGACGAGGAGGAACCATGTCCATCACGCCTTACAGCGCGGTGACCCGCAAGCTGCTCGTCACCCCCGGGCCCGCCTCCCCGGACCACCCGCCCGCCGTTGCGTCGGCCGCCGGCGTCTCGGCCGTGCTGCGTGCATTCGGCCGGAACCCGCGCCAACTGCCGGTGCGCACCGTCGTGTACATCGGGGCGAACGCACCGGACCCGGCACTGGCACCCGAGCACGAGGGATTCGCGGTCCGCACCGCCTGCGCTCCCGGCCGTGCTCTGCGGCTCGCCCACCAGGAACTCCACGACGGGACCGCCGACTTCGCGCTCGTCGCCGGATTCGGTGAGCCGCACCCCGAAACCATCACGGTCTACGCGGTCAAGCGCGCCGCCGAGGCGGTCGCGGACGGCGACACCGTCATCGGCACGCTCGACCTCAGCGACACAACCGACCTCGACCGGACCCCGCCGCTGCGGCCTTTCAACCACGGTCACCGAGCAACCGACCCCACCCACCATCGGCTGCTGCTCTGGTCCGGCAAGGATCCGCAGGACGAGGAACGCGTACGCAATGAACTCCTTCCGATGCTCGGAAACCTTCACCAGGAAGGGTTTCCGGCACTGCCCACCGCCGTGCCCTGCGGCATCGAACCGGGTCCGGTGCGCGGCGCTGCCGTCACCGTCGCCTCGCTCTCCGCCGCCGCCGTGCACCGGGCCGAGCCCGTGACCGCCCGGCGCCCCCGGCCGATCGCCCTGCTCTTCCCCGGCCAGGGCTCCCAGCACCATGCGATGGCGGCCGGCCTCTACGGACGCGAACCCGTCTTCACCGCCGCCGTCGACGCGGTCCTGTCCCACCTGGGCGAGGAGGGCCCCCGGATCCGCGCCGACTGGCTCACCCAGGGCCGTCCAAAGATCCCGGTGGACGATGCACGCCGGGCCCAGCCACTGCTGTTCGCGGTCGACTACGCGCTCGGCCGGATGGTCATCAGCTGGGGGGTACGCCCCACCGCGGTGCTCGGCCACAGCGCCGGCGAACTCGTCGCCGCGGCCATCGCCGGTGTCGTCTCCCTGCGCGACGCGGTCGCCATGATGCGGGAACGGATCCGGGAGGCGGTCAAGATACCGGCCGGCGGCATGCTCGCGGTGGCCGCGACCGAGGACCAACTGCGCCCCTACCTCCGGGCCGATGTGGCGATCGCCGCGGTCAACGCCAACCAGCAGACCATGCTGGCCGGTCCGGCGCGGCCGCTCGCGGAGATCGCCGAACGGCTGCGCGCCGACCGCTTCGTCGTTGTCACCGTTGCGGCCACCAGCCCCTTCCACTCCCCGGCGATGGCGCCGGCGTCGGAAGCCGTCGAGGCGGCGTACCGCACCATCCCGCTGCGGGAGCCGCAACTGCCGCTGTACTCCGGCTACACGGGGGAACTGCTGAGCCCCGAGGAGGCCGTCAGCCCCCGCTTCTGGGCCCGGCAGATCACCGACACCGTGTACTTCAAGCAGGGCCTGGAATCACTGCTCGCCGCCGACGACATGCTGCTCGTGGAGGCCGGCCCCCGACAGACGCTCACCGCGTTCGCTCGGCGTCACCGCGCCGTACGGCTGGGCGCGTCCGCCGCCGTGCCGCTGCTGCCGGCCCGCGGCGGCACCGCGGAGGCGGACCGTCAGTCGGTGCTCGGCGCCGCCGCGCGGCTGTGGACCGAGGGGCACGACCTGGACCTCGTCGCCCTCTCCCGGCTCTGGACCTGGCGAACCGACGACCACGAGCGGCACTCGGCCGGCACCCCGGCAGCCCGGCTGGTCTGCGCGGCGACCACCTGAAGGGATACGGACCGATGACAACGAGGCGCATGCTGCGCGCCGTCTACCGAGCGATGGTCGCCGCAGGACGGATGTACGTGCCCGTCCTGCCGGAGGAGGAGAACGAAAGCCCACCCTCGGACATCCCGTACTGGCATCCGGAACGTCTGAGACCGGACATCCCGTTCAGCGAGTCGGAACTAGCGCTGTACAGCCAGTTGACGACCGGCGAATGAGCGGTACGGCTCAGTGCCTGTGTCTGAACCTCTCGGGGCCGCGGCCTCGGTGTGGCGCTGTCCTCGCCGGCTCAGAGGGCCGTACGCGTCACGGGGCGCGGCTGGGGACGTCCAGCCGGGCCCCGGCACACGAGCTGCCTGCCGCCCGGCTGGGGTGTGCGGGTTCAGTGGTTTCCCTACCCTGCTTTCCACACGTTCTCAATGTCCGTTTCTGCGTCTTGGATGTTTGCGGTGCCGAGGACGCCGACGGCGGTGTCGTGCAGGTTCACAAGGCCCTCTTGGCCGCCCGGTGCGTCGGCTCCGCCGCATTGGTTGAGGGGGCTGCCGAGGGGGAGGCCGAGGAGGTTGCCGTTGGCGGCGCCGGTGCCTGCGGTGGTGGTTCCGGTGGCGTGGGGGGTGGTGCGGTGGTTTTCGCAGTCGGTTCCGAAGGCGGGTGACAGGAAGTCACCGACACCTCCGGCGTGGGCAGGGGTGGCGGTGAGGACGGTTCCGGCAGCGGCCGCGCTGAGCGTCAGGACGGAAAAGGTCCGGTAGGGGTGCATACCAGGGGAACGAGACGGAAGATGCGCGGACACTGGATCACCGTGTCATCCCGGGCGGTAGATGCCTGGGTCTCAGGCGGCTTCGGTGATCACGCAGCCGTGTGCGATGTCACGTCGTTCGGCGGGCCGGGCCTGGCCGCGGGTGAGCCGCCTGGTCATGAGGGTTATGCAGGACCAGGTGATGAGTGCTTCGCTCATTTCGGGGAGGCGTTCGTGGTCACGGCAGTGGCGACGGGCTCGCATGATCCACGACCAGGAGCGTTCCACTGCCCAGCGGCGCGGCAGAACGATGAAGCCCTTGGCGTCCGGTGGGCGGCGGACTGTCTTGACGGTGATGTCGAGGTCTTCTTCGCCCACGGGATGAGGCCGTTCTTGGCGTAGGCGGAGTCGGCCCAGACGATGGCGATCTCGGGGTGCATCAGCGCGAGGCGGAACAGCAACTCCCTTGCCACCAGCGGATCCTGAGCGTCGGCGGGGGTGACCATGACCAGTAGGACCAGGCTGCGGTGGTCGCAGATGAGATGCCGTTTCCTCCCATTGATCTTTTTCCCGCCGTCCCATCCCCGGGTCGCCCGGCTGACGGTTTCGGAGGCCTTGACTGACTGGGAGTCGACGATCACCGACGCGGTCCGGGGTGCTTTCCCCGCCGCGAGGCGAATACGGCGGCGGAGCTGGTCACGGATCACGCCGAGAACACCGGCGGCTGCCCACCTCCTGGCGAACCCGTAAATCGTGCGCCAGGGAGGGCAGTCGGCTGGCATCGCCCTCCATTTTATGCCGTTATCCACCAGATAACGTATGCCGTCGACGGCCTCCCGGCGGGGCCACTTCTCCGGGGCCCCGCCCCTGGGCGTCAGGCATGCGGCCATCGGAAGCAGCGGCTCTATCAAGGCCCATTCCGCGTCGTTCATGTCCGAGGGGTAACGGAAAGTGCGCACGTGGGAAGGCCAGGAGGTGGACCCGCGGGGAGTGCGGATGGACGGGCTGGGTCCGGTCTCCTGGCCTTCTTCGCATGAGGGCGGCCACCTTTCTTTCGGGGCTACTGGTCCTGTGGGTGGGCGATCATGTCAAGCGAGCTCTGGATGGCGTTCATCTGGGCGCCGATGTAAGCCACCCAGCGGCTCTTGGGAAAAAGCCGGGCGTGCCCGGCCAGGATCCCGTTGATCACGCTGCTGATCTGCGTGGCCTTCACCTCGGCCCAGTGCCGCTCCCACTCCTCCAGCTCGTCGGCGTCCTCGCAGAAGTGGTAGCCGTCCCTGAACGACCACAGCAGCGGCGGCCACCGCTTCTCGCCGGCTATCGCGTGGTAGGCGCCGAGCCCGCGCACGATCTGCGACCGGGAGAGCTCAGTGACCATCATGAGCCGGGGCTTCTTCAGCCCGGCCGGCGCGGTCTCCATCAGTGCCACGCGGATCGCCTCAGCGTGGCGGGCGGAAGTGGGAGAACGACGCCGGTCACGCTCCCTGCTGGAGCGCGGCACGGCTATTCGCCCCGCAGGAGCCGGGCCAGGGCCTCGTCCACGTCCACGTCGCCGGTTTCGGCGGCGTGCTCGATCCATTCCAGCGCGCCCCGCACCCGGGCCACGTTCTCCCGCAACACGGACTGCTCGTCGTCGCTCAGGACGCGTCCGCGCAGGCCGGGCACGATCCGGTTGGTGGTGGCCACGAACGCGTGGCAGGCCCCGACCAGGTCAAGGAACTCTCCTGTCCGCTCGAAGTGCCTGATGGCGGGGGCGAGTTCGCTGGTCCGCTCGTACTCTTCGCGGGCCTGGCGGCCGCGTTCGACCTGGGCGTGGTTGACCGACTGCCGCGCGCGGTCGTCCCCCATCGCTTTGAACGCGACGTCGGGACGGTGCAGCAGCCGGCGGGCGGCCTCCGCGGCGACCTGTTCGTCGTGGGCGAGCCCCCCGATTGCCTCGATCCGTGCCTTGGCCGGCACGTTCTCGGCGACCGCCGGGCGTTGCAGCAGGTCGGAGGCGACCTGGGCGGCAACCCGGTCGTCGGTCGCCAGGCCGTGGATCGCGGTCACCTTCTCCTGTACCGACTGCGGATTCTTGACCTGCCAGCCCATCTCCCGCTTCGCGGCGTCCTGGGTCCACCGGTGCGTTCCGTAGCGCTCGTTGAAGGGCGGCTTGCGGATCAGCTCGAACCGGTCCGGACGCCCCGTCAGGATCCGGTGGATGTCCAACGACACCCCATTGACGCGCTGCTTCGGCGGCCAGTGGGCCGCCGTGCTGCGATAGCCCATCACGCTCGATGTCGACACCCCGACGTCGTCCGCGAACCGGGCCAGGGTCTCCTCGACCGTCTGGACATCCTCGCCCGCCGCAGGCCGTGCACCCCCTCGCATCTGGAGGGGCTCAATCTCCAAAGCGTTGTCACCCAGTTTGAAATGCGTGTCCCGCTCGGTCTCGACCAGGCTCTTCGACTCCGCCACGAGCTGGTCGTAGCGCTCCTGGGTCACCTTGCCGACCATGGTGGGCATCTGCCCTCACCACCTGCCGCGGGAACCGGGGGCGGCACAGCGCCGGCGTCAAGGCCGGGCCCGCGATACGAGACAGCGTCCATCCGCCCGGAGATCGAACACCAGCACTGACCAGTACTGACCGAAAGTGACCGAATAGCACCCGGAACGGTCATACGGACCGTTCGCTCAAGCGTCTATTCGACGCTTCGGCGAACGCTTTCTTCCGCTGGTACGAGGCGCGGCCACGACACTTCCCCGAGCAATACACCGCATTGCCGCGATGATCCACCCCGGCCACCCACACGGGTCTCGCAGACCGGGCAGACCCGCCGCCCCTCACCCGTGCGCTCAGCCGCGACCCGGCGCCGAATCCGCCGTGCACGCCGCCACTGCCTGGCCCGGCATGCCGGAGAGCAGTACACCGCACTCGGCGAGGCGCCCGCGTCCAGCGGTGAGTCACACACCGGACAGCACCGCTGAAACGACAGCCCGACGACCCCGGACACCTCGCCAGGCTAGACCCGACCAAAGATCCATATCAGGGGATCAGACACAGGCACTCACACCCGGCGGGCGAGCATGCCCGCCCGGGCTCCCGGCGCCAGGATGCCCTCGGTCCCGGGACATGCACCGAGTCACGGTGTGGGGCAAGGACGGGCAGGGCGCTGTTCACCACCTGGGGCGGCCTGCAGGACTACGCCACCCACGACCCCGCCGGGCGCGACCTGCAACCCCTGGTCGACCTGGTCGACACCCACGGCGCGGACGCCATCCTGGCCGCCGTCGCCCATCTCGCCCCCGAAGACCAGTCCGAGGTAACCGTCTCCACCGCGCACAAGGCCAAAGGCCGGGAATGGGCACAGGTGAAGATCGCCGACGACTTCACCCCCTCCGACGGCCCGCCGCGCGACACGGGGCAGGGGACTGCCCGCCGCATCGACGACAAAGAGGCATGCCTGGCCTATGTGGCCGTCACCCGCACCCGGCACCGCCTCGACATCGGCGGCCTGTCCTGGATCAACGAGCACCCGGAAGGAGCATCGGCCAGTCCCCAGCCACCGCAGTGATACACGGGGCGGGGTACGGGCGTTCGGGGCCTCCGTCTGGAAGGAGCCCACGGAGGAGCGGCGGAACGGATCGCAATGATCCGGGACGGTGCAGCACTGAGTGTGACGGGCGCCGGCCCTGCCGGTGACGGTACATCCGAGAAGCCCTCAATGGCCCGCCCGCTGTCCGCAGACGGCCTCCGGCAGGCTTCCTGAGCTATGAACATCAGCTCCCTGGGCATCACCCGGAACAACAAGACGACGCCGCGCCGCGAACGCCACGACGCGCTCCTGCAGCCGGAAGAGCGGACCGAGTTCGCAGCCCGGTTCCCGGCCGGCCACCGGGCGCAGATGGCGTTCCTCCTGGCCAACTACGCCGACAACGCCTCCGTGGTCGGGGCGCTCTTGGGCACTGGAGTGCGTACGGTGCGCCGCCACTGCCGTGGATGGCCGCCGCCCGGGCTCCGGCTGCGCCGGGCGCTGCGCAGCCGTGTCGTGGCCCTCGTGTGCCCGCGGTGTCTGTCCGTGCGGTGGAAGAGGCGCGTCAGGCGAAACGGGAAGCCCGGCGCGCGGCCCGACGGATTCCGCGTGATCAGGGCGGCCCGGAGGACCGCTGACACCCACGTGCCCGACAGTCTTCAACTTCCGTGCGACATTGAAAGCTTTTTTGCATCATAGATAGTGTAAAGGTGCCATTGATGCGAGAGCTGCATGAATGCAGATAGGATGGTGGCATGGGGTTGAGCTTGGAGGAGTCGTTGCGGCTGACGGTGGCCGCGTTGATGCAGGTGACGGGCGACTCGCAGCGGTCGGTTGCGGGGGCGCTGGGGCTGACGCAGACCCAAGTGTCGCGCCGGCAGTCGGGCGCCATCTCCTGGAGCCTGCGCGACGTCGACGTCCTGGCCGAGCACTACGGCATCGGCGCGCTGGACTTGCTGGCGGGTCCGACCAGAGCGTGCGAGGCGCTGCCCGCCGACAGGCGCCGTACCGTGCGGACCGAAGCGAAGGGGACAAGCCGGTGAGCGACTTCGACGCGATCGACTCGCTGCTCGACGCCGTCGGCCCGGAAGTCGAACTCCCCCCCTGGCAGGTGCGCCGCGAGCTGCGGGAGCGGGCTCGGCTGTCCAAGGCGCAGGTGGCACGCGCGCTCGGCGTGAGCCCGTCAACCCTCAGCGGATGGGAAAGCGGCCGGAACCCGGCCGGCGAGATCCGCACCAAATACGCCTACCTGCTGGACGGGCTGAACACCAAGCTCGCCACCGAGACCGCCACCGAGACTGAGGCGGCACCGCCCGCGGAGCAGCCCCTCACGTCAGACACAGCCGCGACCGTCACCCCCTCGTCTTCGCCGGATCCCGGGCAGGACGAGGACAGGGACGACGTAGAGCTGCTCGTCGTACCCGAGCCCTGTGTGCTGTGCGGCCGTCCGGCCGGACAACGAGTGGCGGGGTTCGCTCAGCACCTGGCCCCGGCCGACTGTCAGCCCACCGCCACCGGAGCCACCGCTACCGCGCCTGCCCCGCCAGCCGAACAGCCCACCGCGCAAACCCCGAAAGCGCCGCTGCGCACGGCACGTCCGGCGCGTGCGACGGAGCGTTCCAAGGGCCCGGCCCGCCACGCGTTCCAGGAGCCGTCCGGCCCGGTCGACCTGATCCGCGAGGCCGTGCAGGGCGTGCTCGCCGAGCACCGGGGCGACGTCGACGCAGCCACGGCGGCGCTGTTGAAGCGGGCGATCCCGGACGCGATGCGACTGCTGGACGAGACCCGCAAGGGCGCCCGCTACGACGTGATCGCGCACCCCTGGATCCCCGACATCCTCAAGAAGCAGACCGCGCGCGGCGCCGACCAGATCTGGGAAGCCCGCCCCAAGTGGACCCGTCACGAACTCCCGCCCGGCCGGCATGAGGTGACCGCGCTCGACATCAACGGCGCCTACCTCTCCGCCCTCAAGACGCACCTCCCCCTGGGTCAGCTCGAGCACTCCACCGGCCTGGCCCACGACCGCCGCCGCTCCGGAGTCCACCTGATCACCCCGCCCGAGTGGGAGCACGAGGCGGTGCTGCCCAACCCGATCGGCCAAAGGGACGAGCCCGGCCCGCTGTGGGTCACCGAGCCGACACTGCGCCTCCTGCTGCGCCTGTCCGGCCCGAAGCACCAGCTGTGCGCGCCTCCTCAGATCCACGAGTCGTACACCTCCGGGGCCACGGAGAACCTGCTGGAAAAGTTCCGCATCGCGTTGAAGGACGCCCGCGACACGGCGATCGAGCATGGCGATACGGTGACGCTGGAGTACGTGAAGGCGATGTACTCCAAGTTCGTCTCCACGATGGGGGAGTCGAACTACAACCGGGAGCTCTACCGTCCGGACTGGATGCACCTCATCCGCAGCCAGGCCTTCGCCAATCTGTGGCTCAAGGCGCTCAAGGCCCACGACGAAGGCCTGGCCGTCGTCCGGGCGATGGGCACCGACGAACTCCACGTCATCGGTGACTGGCGCCGTGTCTTCGCCGAAGGCCGAGGTGTTACCGAGGTCAAGGTCAAGGACACGTACACCGCCGGAACCGACGCCGGTGAGCACGCAGGAGAGGGGGAGTAGTGCCGGAGAAGAACATCGACTTCGGGAGGTTCGGCGCCCAGGGCATCAAGGGCAGCGACGCCGTCGCCCGCAAGCTCGACGAACTCGCGGGCGGCATCGCCACTCCCGTGACCGCCAAGCGCGGATGGACGGCGCGCCTGCACTATCTGACGAAGTCGACCCAGACCCTTAAAGCAGCGCAGGACGCCGGACTCACAGTGACCCACCGGACGCTGAAGGCCTGGCTGGAGGGTGAACGCCGCCCCTCCAAGGCCAACCTGAAACGCATCGACCAGGCGTACCGGACGGTGCGCCGCCACAACGTCGCCCGCCATCTCCTCAGACGCCTCAACCGTGATGGACGCGGTACGCGAGTGGAGATCCACCCGCTCAACCAGTCCCAGGTGCCGCAGCCGCTGCAGCGCATGGTGGAGTACCGGACGATGAACGTGCGCCGCTGGGACCGAATCGTCGGCTCCTGGGCGGCCGGCGACCCCCAGGGCCTCGACGCCGCGTGGCAGGACACGATCGTCGACCTCGGCTCGCAGTGGGGCCAGTACGAGTACGTCACCAACGTCGGCTTCGCCGCATAGAACCCTGCGCCGGAAAGTGGTCTTCGGTGCCTGCTGGGATGGCGTACGGTGGGGATCACCGACGCGGGGTGGAGCAGCTCGGTAGCTCGCTGGGCTCATAACCCAGAGGTCGCAGGTTCAAATCCTGTCCCCGCTACTGCCGAAGAGGCCCGGATCTACACGATCCGGGCTCTTTTGCGTTCCAGGCACAAGGCCACGTCTGCCTCCTGCCCAGCAGGAGGCCCCGGGAGCCCTTGCTGCCTGCCCGAGGTGATCGATCTCAGGCCGTTCTCGCTGGACTCTCTGCGGCGAACAGGGGAGTCGTCGGTGACGGTGCGCGGACCGCAGTGGTTGGCGTCTGCGCACAGTGCATGGTTGCCATGTGCGCGGTCCGCGCTGGGATCTCGCAGCAGGTCCCGCTCTGCAAGTCGGTCTGCGCATACCCGTCACCGAGCCGCCGTGCTGTGCGGGACCTGCGCCGCGGTCCACCTGACCGCGCGGCATGCCGCCCGCAGGCCTGGTGTCCGGGGAACAGCGGTAGTTCTGCCGTGCGGTCGGCGACATAGCACTGTGGCAGGGATTGGGCGCGTTTTTGGAACGTTTGGACGAGGCGGCCGTGCCCCATCGGGTGGGATAGTCAGGGCCGCCGGGTGCGGCTGAAGTCGGATGAGGCAGGGTGAACGGCATGGTGACCTTGGCCAGCCCGTTGGTGGGCACGTCGGTACGCGCAGCCTCCGCGGCCCTGCTGGATCCTGCCGTACTGTCTGTCTCGCTCCAGCTGATGGACAGCCAGGCACTGCTGTTCCACCGGCTTGACGAGGAAGAATGTGCACGCCGCGCCCGCGTGTCAGCGGCTCGCCTGGACAGTCTTGATGCGCTGCAGACTCTTCTTGAGCTGCCCGTAGATGAGCCCGTCGCACTGGCGTCGCTGCCCGCACGGCTGCGTTCGGCGGTACGGCGGCTTCCGGCCGGGGCCGCCGAGCTCGACCGCCGTGAGGTCACCCGTCGCGCGGTGCGGCCGCTCACCATTGATCTCGCCGTGGTGCGGGCAAGCGCTGCGGGCTGGCGCGGAGGACTCGAGCGAGCCGGCCGTTTCGCCCCCTTCTGCCGGCGCGCCCTTCTGCTGGACAGCGCTCCACCGGCGGCTGAGGAGATGTTGATGGAAGCCGCCTTCTACGGCATCGGCGTCCTGGCGGCCGACGGCGAGAGCGTGGATCTGCTGCTGGAACCCCGGCCCTACACCCCGCGCCGCCATACCCCCGCGGCGTGGTGTTTCACCGAGGAGTTCCATCACCGCATCGGCTAGTCACGGCTCACCGCGCTCCACGCCCGCCACCGGGCGTGCCGTGGTGGAGGCTTGCGGGGCGACGGGGGCCTGCGCCCACTGAAGCAACTGTTGGGGCACCTTGAAGGCGCTGAACCCGGGGTGGTCGAGTTCAGCGTTGAGCACCGGGTAGCGGTCGATCGCGCGCCGGCAGCGCTGCTGCCACCACGCGGGCCGCCCTGCCGGCTCGACGGCGTCCATGCTGCGCAACCACTCCATCAGCACCGCCGCATTGTGGGCGGCCGCCGGCACCTGCCAGTGGTTGCTGACGAAGGTGTCCAGCACGAGTCCGTCGCAGGCCGCGCACCGGCACACCGGCGCCAGGCCGGCGGCGAACCTCTTCGCCAGCGTCTCGCCGAGGAAGAAGTCCATCAGCTCCGGCAGCAGCACGGAGGGCGAGTTCGGTCCGCCCGGGGACCGCTTGGCCGTCTGGCCGGGCGGGACGATGTGCCGCACGCTGCTGGTGGCGCCGAAGGCGGTGAACGCGGCCCCGTGTGCCAGGGCCCCGAACGCCGCGAGGTCGGCACGCAGCAGCGCGGTTCCGGGTACCTCCGCCAGCAGCTGCTTGAGGTTGCCCACTGCCTGGGAGAAGCTGGCCAGTGGGTCCATCTGTCCGCCGAGCATGACCGCTTTGGGGTTCGGTACGACATTGAGCCAGGCGATCAGTTGCCCGACCGAGTCGTAGCGCAGCCACGCCACGCCCACGGGAACGCTGAAAAAGACGTTGGGGTCCTCCAGCTTGAGGACCTGGTGGACGGCGGCCTTGAGGGCGTCGGAGTCTTCCGCGTGCAGATATCCGGTGGGCGTCATGGCCGCCGTCGCGCCCGCACGGTGGCCCACCTGCTCCTCGATCGACAGCCTCAGCGGGTCGCCGAAGGCCAGCTGGCCTTCCGAGACGTCGGGGAAAGGATCGTCCTCACTGGCCGCCGCCACGGTGTAGACGGCGGGATCCGCCAGCAGCGGTCCCGTGAACCCCTCCTCGCGCAGCTTGCGAACTTTCACCGCCGCCCCGGGACCGCTGACGACGAGCCCACTGCGCACCGGATCGAGCTGCGCGCGGATGTAACCAACCCGGCTCACCCCGGCCTGCAGCAGCATCCGGCCCTGCAACTGCCCGGGTACAGAAGGCGGTTCGGTGAGAGGAGGGGCGGGAGGCTCTGCGGGATCGGAACCGCTGCCCGGGCGCGGGGAGGAGAACGACTCAGTCATGGCCTCACCTTCGAAGCAGAATCCACCGCCGCGCCTTCGCGCGGGGCGTACAGCAGCTGGAAGTCCTCGGGTAGCAGCCGCGCGCAGCGGGCCAGCTCTTCCTCGCTCATCCCCGTGGCCAGAGCAGAGTGGATCAGCCCAGGGACGTACCGGGGCCGCTCTCGGTCTATCCCGACCGGTTCGGCCGTGCGGTAACCCAGCGCGGACATCTCCACCATCACGCTGCGGTACTGCCAGTCCGTGACGATGTTCAGACTCTGCGCCCGGCGCAGCAGCGCGGCCATCGACACCTTCCACTCCCGCTTCAGCCGGGCCAGGAGTTCCAGGTCGACGCGAGGCGTGAAGGCGGAGCGGATGTCACGCGCGGGCATGAGGAACTCGGCAGCGAATTCGTCGGCCTGCCGCTCCTGCACGGTGCTGTCGCCGGGGGACTGGTGCAGAACCAGGTGCCCCAGCTCGTGCGCCAGGCTGAAGCGGTAGCGGTCCGAGGGCGCGTGGTCGTTGGCCAGGATGAGTGGCGGCTGCTTCCCGTCCCACTGGCTGACCGCGTCGAGCCGGCCGCTGCCCAGATCACGCGCGACCACCAGGGCCCCGGCCTCCTCCAGCGATGCGGTGATGTCTGCCGCCGGGCCCGGCGGCAGACCCCAGGCCTTGCGAACCTGCCGGGCTGCGTCCTTGGCCGTGGTCAGGGCGCCGAGTTCGACAGTGGGAATGGCCGCAGCCCGCACGCCGAGACCGGGGCGGCACCCGGCGATGCCCTGCAAATGCACCCGTGTCAGGGCGAGATGGGCATGCTGGCGCCGCAGGGCGGAGACGGTCAACGACGCACGCTTGCGGTGGTGGACGAGCCCCACGCCGATCCCGTGCACCTGTGGAGCCAGACACAGCAGATCCGGCGGATACCCCAGCGCCGCCGCGTACAGCTCCAGCCGCTCTCCCGAGACCGCCAGCCGGGCGCTCTCGGCGCGGCTCACATACCCCTGGGACACCGCCACATCACCGCCAGAGGCCTTCACCATCGCCTCAGCCACGTCGGCTTGCGTCATGCCGCGGAACTCCCGGGCCACCACCAGCATCCCCGGCTGCGCCGGACGTACGTCGCTCACGTCGTACCACCTCGGATCAGACCTCAAAAAATTAGCTTCAAATATTCCTCCGTGTATCGAAGTTGACAAAAATGACAGAACGTCAAGAAGCGCAGTCGGCCAGGTAATGGCTGGGCAACCTGTCCCTTCCTGGTTCACGCCGACGGCTGCTGTGGGAACCCAGGAGAACTGATCAGTTGGCCGCGATACCCGTAATGAAAGGCCCCGCCATAAAAACGGACGCGACGTCCGAGTTCCCGATCCGGTGCCCCTCAGCTCCCGCAGTGCGCGCAACCATGCATTTCGGTTTCGCACTGGTCAAAGACGTTCACTGAGGCTGCGCCGGTGCAGCGCCCGGCTTCTGCGGGATGCGGCGTTCCACCCTCGAGCGGAGAGGCCCAGCCTCTCCCCGCCCAGACGCTAACTGGCGCAATAGGGGGCACGGTTGCATTGCGTGCCTCTAGGATGACTGCCTGCGTCGAGGCCTCAAGCGCCTCATCCGCACGCGTAACGCCCGCACGCCACACCCCTGTCCGTCGCCCGGCGGAGCGGGGAGATACGGAGCAGCTCGACCGTGCACCTCATCCGCTTCTCCGCGTGTGGGTTCCGCTCGCTGACCCACGTGCAGGACATCCCGGTCAGCAGCCCGACGATCCTGGCCGGCCGCAACGACGGCGGCAAAAGCGCCGTCCTGGCCGCGCTGGCCTTCCTGCTGGGCGAGCACCGGTTGACGGACGAGGACCGCACCTACCAGCAGGACGAGGGCGTCAAGGGACAGCGCTGCGCGGAGACATGGGTGGAGGGCGTCTTCCGCCTGGACACCGCCGAGCAGGCCGCAGCGGCCCCCTTACCGGCCGAGATCCGTATCCGGCGCCGCTCACGGGCCGGCGAGGCGGCGTGCTGGGAGTTCTTCGGATCGCAGCCCGCCGACAGCCGCCTGCAGGGACTAGGCCGACTGATGAAGAAAGACCTGACCGAACTGGTCGCCGAGTTCGGGCTCGTCCCGTCGGGCACGCTGAAGGACGACCTGCTGGCTGCGCTCACCGCACACGCCACGACCGTCCCGCAGACCGACCAGTGGCAGCCGCTGCCCAAAGACCTCGAGGCACGTCTGCCGCGGCTGCTGGCGTTCGGCGGCAAGGACGAGAGCCCGGACGACGCGGTGCGCACCGCCTTGAGCAGCTGCTACGAGACCCATCTGGAGGACGAGACTCTCCAGGGGCAGGTCCGCGAGATCGAGAAGGAGATCACGCAGCGGCTGGAGAAGGAAGCGGACTCCCTGTGCCGGCACATCCGCCAGCACTGCCACGAGTTCGTCGGCGTGGAGGTCAAGCCCGAGGTCTCCTTCAAGGGCGGCTTCAAGAGGGCGCCGCTGGAGGTCTCCAAGGCCGACGGCGAGCCCGTGGACCTGACCCGCTCGGGCCAGGGCAGCACCCGGCGCATCGCCCTCGCCGTGTGGGAGTGGACCAGCAGCCTCCTCGAAAGCAGTGAACTCGCCGCGACGGGGGAGCAGGGCGAACCGCAGCCCACGCAGACCATCGTCGTCTACGACGAGCCCGACACCCACCTCGACTACCGCCACCAGCGCACCGTCATGGACATCATCCGCAAGCAGTGCGCCCTGCCCCACGTCAGCGTCATCGTCGCCACCCACTCGATGAACCTCATCGACGGCGTCGACATCGCCGACGTCGTCCACCTCAAACTCAGCGACAGCGGCCGCACCCTCGTCGAGCGCCTCGACGACGACACGCACGACGGGATCGACTTCCACCTCGGACAGATCGCCGCCGCGGTGGGACTGCGCAACTCCGTCCTGCTGCACGAACGCTGCTTCCTGGCAGTCGAAGGCCCCACCGAGCAGCAGTGCGTGCCCCTGCTCTTCCGCCTCTCTCAGGGCCTGCCCCTGCAGGCGGCCGGCATCGCCCTGTGGGCCTGCGACAACAACGAAGGAGCCCTGCACCTGGCCGGCTACCTCGTCAAGCACCACCGCACCGTGAAGCTGATGGTCGACGCCGACAGCCGCACCAACAAGCACTTCAAGACCGAGAAACTCGTCAGAGCCGGCCTCGACCTCACCAAGCAGGTCTCCTACGTCGGCGAGGGCGAGGGCTACAACGAGCTGGAGGAGCTCTTCAGCGACACTCAGTGGGCGGCCGCCGCCAACGTCCACTGGCCCCGCCCCGAGGGCCGGCCCTGGAGCGCCGACGACTTCATGGAGCACCGGGGCGGCAAATTCAGCGACCGCATCCTCTACATGATCAAACAGCAGGCCGAGGAGAGCAGCCCCAACGGCAAGGCCGACATGCTCTACGCGCTGGTGTCCATGCTCGCCACGCCAGAGGAGGTCCCCCAGCAGCTACGGGACATCTTCACCGAGGTGCAGGCCCTCGCCTGCTGACCTGCTGCTGTGCTCGCCGCTGCAGCATGCGCTCTTTGCGCTGCTCGTTGGTCGGCGCCGTCCAGGCGTGCCATCCGGCCTCCGCAGTCCATTGCCGCGCGTGAGCGCGGGCTTCGATTCCGCACCATCGGCAGCCCCCGGGCGCCACAGTGTGCTCGGTCCTGGCAGAACGCGATAACGACATCACATCCTCCTTCCCCCACTGCTTATCTTGCCTCCTGCCACTGACAATCACCCCGCGAGCCGTGTCCGGCTCCGCCACCCGGCAGCGCAGACGAAGGAACCTTTCTCTCGCGTGTCCCCAAGCCTCTGAAACAAGACCGTTTATCGGGAAAACCGCCCGTAGCTCCCACCACACTGGTTACGGTCTGTGCCCATGAGGTTCCTGCACACCTCGGACTGGCATCTCGGCCGCCGGTTCCACGGGGAAGATCTGATCGACCACCAGCGCAAGGTCCTGGACCACATCTGCGCCACCGCCCGCACGCAGAAGGTGGACGCCCTGCTGATCGCGGGCGACATCTACGACCGTGCCATCCCGAGCCTGGACGCGGTACGCCTGTTCGACCGGGCTCTGCACCAGCTCGCCGACCTCAGCATCCCCACCGTCATGATCAGCGGCAACCACGACTCCGCCCACCGCCTCGGCACCGGCTCCGGCCTGTACGCCAAAGCCGGCGTCCACCTGCGCACCAACCCCGCCGACGCCGCCCGCCCCGTCCTCCTCGACGACGAACACGGCCCCGTCGCCGTCTACGGAGTGCCCTACCTCGAACCCGCCCTGGTACGCACCCAGCTGGACGCCGAGACAGCCTCGCACCAGGCCGTGCTCACCTCGGCACTGGACCGCATCCGAGCCGACCTCGCCACCCGCCCGGGCACCCGCTCCGTCGTCCTCGCCCACGCTGTCATCACCGGCGCCACCAGCAGCAAAAGCGAACGCGACATCAGCGTCGGCGGCGTCGCCCACGCCGGCGCCGACCTCTTCGACGGCATCGACTACACCGCCCTGGGCCATCTCCACCGCCCGCAGCGCGTCAACGACCGCATCCACTACAGCGGCTCCCCGCTGGCCTACTCCTTCTCCGAGACCAACCACACCAAATCCCTCACCCTCGCCGACCTGCCGGCCGACGGCGCCCCCACGATCACGCACCACGACATCCCGGCCGACCTCCACCTGCCGCTGGCACGGCTGACCGGCCGCATCGAAGACCTGCTGGCCGACCCCGCACACGAACCGCTCAGCGAAACCTGGCTGCAGGCCACCCTCACCGACACCGCCCTGCCGTACGAGGCGATGGCACGCCTCAGACAGCGCTTCTCCAAGACCCTGGACATGCGGCACGTGCCCGCCGGCATCCCGGCACAGGCCACCGACAGCCCCACCTACCGCGAACGGGTACGCGGCCGCGGCGACCTCGACATCGCCCACGACTTCATCACCGCCGTGCGCGGCACCCCACCCACCCCCACAGAGGCAGGCCTCCTGCAAGAGGCCGTCGACGACATGCGCGTGCACGCCCAGGAGAAGGAAACCGTCTGACATGCGTCTGCACTCCCTGCACCTGCAGGCCTTCGGCCCCTTCGCCCGCCGCCACACCGTCGACTTCGACGCCCTGTCCGCCGACGGCCTGTTCCTTCTGCACGGCGACACCGGCGCCGGCAAGAGCACCCTGTTCGCCGCCATCTGCTTCGCCCTCTACGGCCTGCCACCCCACGAACGCAACATGCGGCTGCGCAGCGATCACGCTCCCACGGATCTGCTGACCGAAGTGACCCTGGAAGTAACCCTCGCCGGCAAGCGCCTGCAGATCCGCAGGATCCCCGCCCAGAAGCGACCCCACCTGCGCAACAGCGCAGAACTCGTCGACCAGAAGGCCGAAACCTACCTGCACCAGTGGGTACTCGACGAACACGGACACGGCCGGTGGGAAGGCATCATCAAGTCCCACAAGGAAGCCGGAGAAGAGATCAAGTCCCTCCTGCGCCTGACCCGCCAGCAGTTCTGCCAGGTCGTCCTGCTCCCACAGAACGAGTTCACCAAGTTCCTGCGCGCCGACGCATCCGAACGCCGGGTCCTGCTCGGCACCCTCTTCGGCACCCGCCGCTTCGGCCTCATCGAAGAATTCCTCGCCAACCGCAAAACCCTCACCGCCAAGACGCGCGACGAGGCCCGCGCCGACGTCCTGCGCCTGGCCGAACGCATCCAGCAGGCAGCCGGAGACGACCTCGAACCAGCCCAGAACGCCCCCCGGGCCGACGACCCCGCCACCCTCACCGCACCCGCCCGCGCCTGGGCCACCGCCCTGCACCGCCAGGCCCTCACCCGCCAAGACGCCGCCGACGCTGCCACCGAGACCGCCGAGCAGCAGCTGACCGAAGCCCGCCTGGCAGAACAGGCCGTCCGCGACCTCCACCGTCTCCAGCAGGCCCACCGCACCACCGCACACGACCTCGGCCTGCTCCACGAGCAGACCACCCACCACGACCACCTCGCCGAACGCCGCGACCGCGCCGTCAAAGCCCAACAACTGAGCTCCGCCCTGGAGACCGCACACACCGCCGAACTCGAGCACACCCGTGCCCTGGACGACGACAGCCGCGCCCGCGCCCTCCTGCCACCCGAACACGCATCCCTCGACACCGCCGGCCTCACTCACGCCGGCCAGCAACTGCACGCCGAAACCGGCGCCGTCCAGGCACTGCTGCCCGACGAGGCCACCCTCCAGCGCCACACGACAGAGCTTGCCGCACTCGACCGCGAGCGCCAGCAGCTCACCGAAACCCTCACCGACGCCCAGCAATGGCTCAACGCCCTTCCGCAACGCCGCGCTGACCTTGCCACGCGCCTGGAAACCGCCCGCAGCGCGCAGGAAACCAGCCGCGAACTCACCCCCACCCTCAACCTCGCCGAAAAGCAGCTGGAAGCCGCCAGACGCCGTGACGCTCTCGACCAGCAGATCAGCGCCGCCCACAAGGTCCTCAGCCAGGCCGAGAAGGACTCCGCGCAAGCCGCGAAAACGTACGTCGACATCCGGCGCCGCCGCACGGACGGCATCGTCGCCGAGCTCGCCGGCCGGCTCGTCGACGGCGAAGACTGCCCCGTATGCGGTTCCCCCACCCACCCCGCACCCGCCACTGCCCAGCCCGGTCAGCCCACCGCCGCCGACGAACAGGCCGCCGAAGCCGCCCACACCCGCGCCCAACAGAGCGAGAACAAGGCCAAAGAGGCCCTGGCCCAGCTGAACGAACAGGCCGCCACGGCACGCGGTGAAGCCGGCGGCAACACCCCTCTGGCCGACCTCACCGCCCACCGCACCGGCCTCGAACAACACCTCGCCGACGCTCTCTCCCAGGCAGCCGACGCCGGACCGGCCGACGAACAACTCACCCTCCTGGAAAAGGAACAAGCCGACACCGAACACACCCGCAACACCGCAGCAACACGCCTGGGCGCCGCCGACGCCACCTACGACAGCCTGCACACCCAGCGCGAAGAGCTCACCCACCGCCTGGCAACCGCCCTCAACGGACACACCACACTCGCCGACCGCATCACCCATCTCACTCAGCACGCCGGCCGCCTCGAGACCGCCGCCGCGTGCGCGGCCACCGTGGCAACAACCGCCGCGGAACGCCACAGCGCCACCGCTCTCGCACAGGAGGCAGCGCACGCGGCAGGCTTCACCTCCCCGGCCGAAGCCTCGGCCGCCCGCCTGCCCGACGACGAACTCACCGCGATCGAAAACGAGATCACCCAGTGGCGTGAACAGCGCCTTGTATTGACCGCCCGTCTCGCCGAACCCGAACTGCAGGCAGCCATCACCCAACCGCCCGCCGACCTCGAGCACGCCGTCACCGAACTGAACACCGCCACCACGACCCACACCCGCACGGCAGCCCTCTCCACCCAGGCCGCCGGCCGGTCAACCGCCCTGGCCACCCTCACCGCTCAGCTGGACACCCAGATCCAGCGCCTGGAACCCCTCGAGGACGCCTACCACACCGTCGATCACCTACACGGCCTCATCAGCGGCGGCTCACCCAGCAACCAGCTCCGCATGCAACTGGAGTCCTACGTCCTGGCAGCCCGACTCGAAGACGTCGTCGACGCCGCCAACACCCGCCTGTCACGCATGTCCCACCACCGCTTCACCCTCGTCCACTCCGACGACAGAGCCGCCCGAGGCGCCAAATCAGGACTGGACCTCAAAGTCCTCGATGCCTGGAACGGACACAAACGCCACACCGACACCCTCTCCGGCGGCGAATCCTTCTACGTCTCCCTGGCCCTCGCCCTGGGCCTGGCCGACATCGTCACCGCCGAAGCCGGCGGCCAGGCACTGGACACCCTCTTCATCGACGAAGGCTTCGGCACCCTCGACGAAGACACCCTCCACCAAGTCCTCGACGTCCTGGACTCCCTACGCGCCCACGACCGCACCGTCGGACTCATCAGCCACGTCCCCGAACTCCGCCGCCGCATCACCCAACGCCTGCACATCTCCAAGAACATCGACGGCTCCACCCTCACCCACCTGACCGAAGCGGCCGAATGACCGCATGGCAGAACACGGGTCCCCAGCCACCCGCCGACCGGAGCACATGACACCAAGGCCCTAGGCTCCAGTTGATAGAGACCCGCTGCACCAAACCACTGCTGTACGCGAGAATGAACGCGAGTCAGCCCCTCACGTATGCCGAGGAACCGTGCGATGACCGCCAGCCCTCCTGCCACAGAACACACCGAGCGTCTGGTCCTGCGCACGGACCAGCAAAAGGGCCTCGTGAATACGGTTCGCCACCTGCGCCGCCCGCGCACCCGCGGACATGCCGTCTCAGCCTGTGGCACCGGCAAGACCCTCTTCGCACTGCGCGTCGCCGAGGAACTCGGCGTGCGCCACCTGGCGGTGGCGGTGCCCAGCCTGGACCTGGTCGCGCAGTGGGCTGCGGCCGCCCGAGCAGACGGCCGCAGCGAGCCGATGATCACCATCTCCTCGCTGCGCGCCGAGTCCCACCCGCTCCTCGCCGACGCCAAGGTCGACTCGGCCAACGCGGGGGAGTACCTGGCCTACTGGCTGGGCCGCCACCCCAAAGCGACGGTGTTCTTCACCTACGACTCGCTGTCCAAGATCGAAGAGGCCCAGCACTCCGCAATCTTTCCTGCCCCCGTCTTCGGCCTGCTGATCGTGGACGAAGCACACGCCACGGCCGGCACCTGGGAGAAGAACTGGACCGCACTGCACGACAACGAGCGCATCCCTGCCGAGCGCCGCCTCTACCTCACCGCCACCCCGTATGTATGGGAAGCCCCCCGCCTGACCGAGCCGCCCACCACCAGGGCGCAGCCCAAGCGCACCACCGCTACCGCACCGGCCTGGGACGACCCGGCCCTGCTGGCGACCATGGACCAGCCGAAGATCTTCGGCCCCCGCCTGCACACCTACTCCCACGCCGACGCCATCGACGACGGCGTCCTGGCCGACTATCAGCTCGTCGTCCCCACCGTCACCGACACCGAACTGCGCACCGCCCTCACCGATCCCGAGGCCGGGCCCACCGCGCGCCGCACCACCGCCCTGCACCTGGCCATCCTCAAGGCCATGCGCGAGCAGGACCTGCGCCACGTGTTCGTCTACTTTCAGCAGATCGCCGACGCCGCCGACTTCGCCCGCCAGTTCGCCCACACCCTGCGCACCCTCCCCGACGACCTGCGCCCCGACTGGGCGGACCAGGTTGTCGTGCAGTCCATCGACGGCACCCACAACGCCCGCCGCCGCGCGGGCATCATCAACCGCTTCACCGATGCCGACCGCGGGGTACTGGCCAACGCCAAGATCCTCGGCGAAGGCGTCGACCTGCCGGCGGTCGACGGAGTCGTCTTCGCGGACCGCACCGCCAGCGTCCGCCGCATCGTCCAGGCGCTGGGCCGCGCCCTGCGCAAACCCCCCACCCTCAAGACGAAGACGGCCAGCCTCGTCATCCCCGCCTACATCCCGCCCGGCACCGACCCCACCGACCTCCTCGGCACCCCGTATGAGGCCCTGTGGCTGGTCACCGCCGCCCTGCGCCACCACGACCAGACCATCGCCGCCCGCGCCCCGCGCGGCAAGAACCAGCATCCCGCCCGCGACTCCAACACCTACATCACCCGCCGCTTCCGCTTCGACCACACCCTCGACCCTTCGGCGATCGCCCGCGCCCTAGACCTGCTGGTATGGCCCGCCGACGGCGCCGTCCTGTCCGCCCCCCGCCGCGCCGGACTCGCCGCCGCCAGGTGCTGTGGATTCCATTTTGTAGTCGTCTGCTTAACTGCTCGCGCGATATTGGTTTTGCCACCTTACTTCGTTCAGTTACGTATTGCTAAGGTTAATAGGGAAACACGATAGAATCCGAACAGCACCTGACCAGCTTCGCGCCGGCCAGCGCCATGCCGGTGGTGCCGCCGGTGATGACCGCGACCTTGCCGTCAAGCTTTCCCATAGTCGCTCCCTTCAGTCGGTGGTGCCGTGTGCACCTGGGGTGACGGCGTTATGTACACCGGCCTGTGTTCTGCTTACGGTACTGGGCGGGCGGCCGGGACGCAAACTATGTACACCGGTCGTTACCCAGCTGCGGGGTAGCATGAGCCCGTGGACAAGAGAGGGTGGAGAAGGGCCCCCAGGGCCGCCGCCGCGGCCGGGGCGCCCGCGAGCGCATCATCAGCGCGTCCCAGCAACTGTTCCGCGAGCAGGGCATCAACCGCACCGGCATGGACCAGCTTTGCGCGGCGGCCCAGGTGCTGCCCAAGCGCACGGCCTGCGGCGCTTCACCGGCAAGGACGAACTCGTCGCCGAGTACCTGCGCCGGTTCGACCCCTCCGTTCTGCCCGGCGTGTTCGACCGCACCGACCTCACGCCCCGCGAACGGCTCCTCAGCAGAGCCCTTGCGACGACATCCACCACCCCCCCTGTGCCCCTACATCGGCGCCGCCGTCGAACTCCACGACCCCCAGCACCCCGCATCCCAGTACGCGCGCCGCGACTACAAGAAAGCCGTCGCCGCGCGGCTCGCCGACAACGCACCACCCCCCGCGAAGCCGGCGCCAGCGCCGACCCTGAACAGCTCGGCGAGCAGCTCGCGCTGCTCATCGACGGCGCCGCGGCCCGCACACCGGGCCTCAACGCCGACGCCTTCCCCACCGCCGCCGCCATCGCCGCCGTCCTCATCGACAACGCCATCCCCGCCACGAGCCGGCGATGACCGACGACGGGAGGAAGTGTCGAGTTAACGTGGCACATCGCGGCCGGGCTGGACGCGCTGCCGGTCACGCGGCTGCACCGGCTGGCGCGCGACGCGGCCGCCCGGCGCCTGGCCCGGACCTGCTGGCTTTTACGGAACTGGCCGCCCGCCTGCTGAAGGCCGCGGCGGAAGCCGCCGGGGAGACCGGCGACCCCCGAGGACCCGCCGTGGTCGGCCTGGGATGCCTGGAAGCGGTCCATCGCCTCGGCCGGCGCGGGCAGCTGGTACAGCCCGGCATCCAGGACCTCGGCGACCCAGGCGCCTGAGGACCTCGAGTTCACAGTTGAGCGTCTCCGTCGGCGAGCACTACGCCGTGGACGGTGCCGTCGGATGCGGTGGCCAGGCGAGTGACGGGGGCGTCGAAGCGTACGTGCACGCCGGTGCGTTCGACGGCCGCCAGGTGCTGCTCGATCATCCCCTTGCCGCCGCCGACGACGCCGACCGCCAGGCCACCCCAGAAGCGGTGGTGGCCGTCCACCTCATACGCCTGCCGGCGGTACATCAGCTCGAACCGCAGGCCCAGGTCGCGAAGCCAGTCCATCGTCGCGGGACTCGCCGGCCAGGATCCGCGCGAGGTCGGCATCGGTATGCCCACGTAGCCCTTGACCATGTCGTCGAGGAAGTCGTCGTCGGTGTACGGGGCGAGGTCGGTCAGCGGGAAGCAGTCCTGTGCGGTCAGTTCCAGGAGGTTCTTGAGGTCGGCGAGTCCGCCGTGGCTGGTGCGCATGGCGCCGGCGGTGAAGTCGGAGTTGCCGCCGGCCCACTGCCGTGGCGCCTTTTCCAGTACGAGCACTCGGGCGCCCGCTTGCCGGGCGGACTGCGCTGCGCAGAAGCCGGCGTTTCCGCCGCCGACCACGGTGACGCCCCAGGGTGCTGCCATCAGTGCGGGTGCTCCTGATCACGGGAAGGGCCGGTCCGGAGCGCGGGCTCCACAACCAGCTGTGTGCGGTGCGTCAGCCGACGGCGGGCGCCGGGTCACGGTCCGCTCCGGCCGCTGCTTTCGGGTCGGCTTCCGCGGGCCCGCTGCACCGAGTGCGGGATCGACCTGCCGATCGGGGGTGTGGCCGGCCTCGGGAGCGGAGGTCTGCGGATATCGCCGCGGAGGACGGCCTTGGCACGGTCCTCGTCGAGCTGTCCCTCCCATTTGGCCGCCGCCAGAGTGGCGACGCCGTTGCCGACCACGTGGTCCAGGCGCGGGCCTCGGACATGAAGCGGTCGATGCCGAAGATCAGCGCCAGGGCGGCGACGGGTACGTGGGGAACGGCGCTGAGGGTGGCGGCCAGCGCTACGAAGCCGGACCCGGTGACCCCGGCGGCGCCCTTGGAGGTGAGCAGCATGATGGCGAGCATCGACAGCTGCTGGGTGAGGCTGAGGTCGATGCCGAGGGCCTGGGCGAGGAAGACCGAGCCCATGGTGAGGTAGATCGCGGTGCCGTCGAGGTTGAAGGAGTACCCGGCGGGCAACATGGCGATACCGACGACCGGTTTGGATGCGCCCACGTGCTCGAGCTTGGCCATCATGCGCGGCAGCACCGGCTCGCTGGACGAGGTGCCCAGGACGATCAGCGGCTCTTCCTTGATGTGGCGGAGGAAGGGCAGCAGGCGCAGGCCGTTGACGCGCATGACCGTACCGAGGACGACCAGGACGAAGAACAGGGCGGTGAGCCAGAAGGAGCCGACCAGGGCAGGAAGAGGTGCGGATCTGCAGGCCGTAGTTGCCGATGGTGAAGGCCGTCGAGGCCGAAGGCGCCAATGAGGGCCAGCCGCATGATCCAGCGGATGAGTGTGAACAGGATCCTGGACAGCTTCTCGATGCCCTGGGCGATCCCCGCGCCCGCCTCGCCGCCGGCGTTGAGGCCGAAGCCGAACAACACCGAGACCACCAGCACCGGCAGGATCTCGTGGCCGGTCATGGCGCTGAGCAGGGTGTCCGAGATCATGGCGAGGACGAAGGCGGAGAAGCTCTCGTGGCTCGCGGTCGCCTCGGGCGGCAGCCCCTTGGTGGAGAGGGTGGAGGTATCGACGTGCAGTCCGCTGCCGGGCTGGACGACGTTGACGACGACCAGGCCGATCACCATGGCGACGGTGGTCAGCACCTCGAAGTAGAGCAGCGCCTTGAGGCTGACCCTGCCGACGGCACGCGCGTTGCCCATGGAGGCGATGCCGTGGACGACGGTACAGAAGATGACCGGCGCGATCATCATGAGCCGCGCGATGAAGCCGTCGCCCAGGGGCTTCAGCTCGGCGCCGAAGGAAGGCCACAGCCAGCCGACGACGGCACCGGCGAGAACACCGATCAGGCATTGGACGTAGAGCGGGACGGCGGCCGGCGGGTGCGGCGTGGTGGAGCGGTGGTCGGTACCCGGGGCGGCATCGTTGCGGCTCATGCGGGGCGTCCTTCCAGGACGGGAACAAGAGAAGTTCGGCCTGGGCGATGCGGCGGGCGGCGCGGTGCAGCAGCACCGTGGGGGACGCGCCGTCCGGTGCGGGGACGGCTTGGGCGGTGATGACGCCTGCCGGGGTGCCCAGGCGCAGCGTGCCGTCGGCGGTCTGCCGGGCGACGCGGTGGAGGGCGAGCGTGCCGGGGATGGCGGCCGCGGTGGCCAGGGCGACGGCCGAGGTGAGGCCGATCGCCGGGTGGGGTGCGTGCATGGAGACCATGCGTACGGCCAGGTCGTACTCGTCCTGACTGACCAGAGTGCCATGAGTGGTGCGATATGAGGCGGCCCGGGCAACGACGCCGACTTTCGGCACAGCATCGCTGACCGGGTCGTTCCGGTCGGCCAGGCCCATGTCCAGGGCGGCCTCGCGGCGCAGCACGGTGAGCGCGGGAACCGCCTCGGCGAACTCGGTGAGCGACTCGGTGCCGTCGAGGCCGAACGCCTTGGCCTCGAACAGCGCGGCCGGGGCGCCGGCGTCGACCAGGACGCCTCGGCCGGACCGGCGGGCCCGTAGGGTGTCCAGGGCGCGGCCGGTCGGCAGGGCGCGCCCCGTGGTCGTACCCGCCGGGTCCTCGAAGCCGAGCAGGACCGGCGCCTCCGAGCGCCGCGGTGCCGGGCACCGCGGCCGTGCCCTCTTCGGGGGCCGTACTGCCCGGGGTGGGGATGGTGCCGGTGAGGCGGGCCCCGGTGTAGACGTGCAGCATCCGCACCGTGGTGGAGTCCGATGTGATCGGTACCAGGCCGTTGTGGACGGCGTACAGGGCGACGGCGGTGGCGCAGTTGCCGCAGTTGCTGGTCCATTCCACGCGCTCGTCACCGATGCCGACCTGCGCGAAGGCGTACTCGACGTCGATGCCCGGCTCGGCCGGTGTCCGGACGATCGCGGCCTTGGAGGTGGTGGAGGAGGCACCGCCGACGCGGGTGTCTGGCGGGGGTCGGCGGCGTTGTAGGCGGCGAGCAGCAGGGTGTCGGCGTCCACGCCGGTCGCGACCACATCGTGGTGGTCGAAGTCCAGCACTTGCTGGTTCCTCCGCGGATCGTCTGGGCCAGCCGAGACGCAACGCGACCAGGACCTGCTGCGTGGAAACCCCGCCGGCACTTCCGTGCGTGGTGTGATCCACGGTGGGGGCGGAGCGTGAGTGATCTTTCGGAAATCTGCATGGGTATTAAGTTGGAATTAATGCTGGAGGTGAGCAGGTGCTCGATGTGCGGCGCATCCTGCTCTTCACCGAGGTCGCCCGCCGGGGCTCGGTCACCGCGACCGCGCGGCTCTCGAGCTACACGCCTTCAGCGGTGTCCCAGCAGGTCAGCCGCTTGGAGGCGGAGGCTGGGCAGCCGCTGTTGGAGCGCCAGGTGCCGAGCGGGGTGTCACGCTCACTGACGCGGGACGCGCCCTGGCCGAGCGCGGAGCGGATCGAGCGAGAACTGACGGCCGCCGAGAACGAGCTCGCCAACTTCGCGGGACTGCGCGCGGGCATCCTCCGCATCGGAACCTTCCCCACCGTCGGCGCTTCCCTCCTCCCCCGGGCCGTGATCGCCTTCCGGAAAGCCCACCCCGACGTACGGCTGACGGTGCGCAGCGCCCGCATCGCGGGCCTGTGGGCGATGCTGGAGAACCGGGAAATCGAGATGTCCCTGATGTGGGACTACGACTGGAACCGCATCGACCGCGAGGACATCGTCGTCACCTCACTCGTCGACGACCCCCGGCCCTCCTCGTCAGCAAGGACCACCCCCTCGCCGGCCGCCCTTCGGCCGCCCTCGCCGACTTCGCGAACGACCCCTGGATCGCCCCGCGCCGAGAACCACCCGGTGGCCGAGGCTCTCGCCCGCAGCTGCCACACAGCCGGTTTCAAGCCGCAGATCGCCTACGAGGCCCACGACTACCAGGAGGCACAGGCCATGGTCGCCGCCGGCATCGGCGTCGCCCTCGCCCCCACCCTGGCGCTGGAAGGCACCCGAGGCGGCGTCCAACAAGGTGCGCCTGCCACTGCAACCCCCCGCCCCGGTACGCCACATCCTTCTGGTCCGCATGGCCGACCACGCCCTCACCCCCGCCGCTGGGGCCTTCGCGGGCTTCCTGCGCGACAGCGCTACGACCGGCACGTCGTCATGACATGGCCGGAGCCCATGCCCGAGACCAGGCCCGAGGCAAACAGCCCGCGCCGGCCCCGCACCGCACTCACGCCGGACTCGCCGACGCCCCGCCTTCCGGCCGGCGCCCGTGTACTGCGACTGGGCTACCTGGCCGTAACTCACGCGTTCGCCGTGCTTCGCCTGCTACCGATGAGCGACCGCGGCGAAGACACGAAAATCGCTGCGGCCAGTCACGACCAGCTCATGGTACTGGCGCGACTCGGCGAGGATCGGGGGCGGTTCACCCCGAGCGACCGGGCATACCTGACGGCGCTGCTGTACCGGCTGCCACGGGACGTGCTGCGCAGACCAGCCCGGGATCCGTCGGCTTGGCATGCTCGATGACGGCCAGCACGTACATCCGAGCCCCGGACAGGATGACCGTTTCGAAGAAGTCGCAGGCCGAGCAGGGCATCGGCCTGGGAGCGCAGGAAGTCCGCCCACGTGCTGGAAGGAAGCCGCTCGGGTGCCGAGATCAACGCCGGCCTCCTGCAAGATCTCCCAGACAGTGGAAGCGGCCACCTTCACGCCCAGGACAAGCAGTTCACCGTGCAGACGGCGATACCCCAAGCCGGGATTGTCCGCGCCAGGCGCAACACCAGGGCCCGCACCGAGTGCACGGTCCGCGGCCGTCCCGAGCGCCTGGGCCGGGAGGCGGCAGCCTGACGGCGGGCGAGAAGGTCGCGGTGCCAAGACCAGCACCGTGTCCGGACGCACCAGCAAATTCGCACCCCGCGGAGCACGTGCATGGGAAGCCGGTGCAGCAGCGCCGCCAGAAATCCCCGGTCGCTCGCGGCGGAGCCGCACGCCGCTCCTGGCCGAGTTGGCGCTCCAGCACCATGACCTGGTGGCGCAAGGCGAGTATCCCGGCAGTCTATCCCGACCGCCCATTGGTCAGGCGCAGCATGGCGAACGCATTCGTCACGCCCAGGTAGGCCAGTCGCAGCAACACGGTCGATCATCTTGCCGCCGCGAGCGCCGGCCTCGCGAGAGCTCCCGCTCGGGCGACCGCGCCAACCGGCCTCCAGTACACCGTGCGCACCGCATCCCACCAGGGCGGACGATATTTTCGGCAAGCGCAATCGCGACGGCCGAGCTGATCGATGCGCATGCCGGACGCGGTGGACTCCTTCGTCATGCCTCGGTTCCGGCCGCAGCCAGCTGCGCGACCGCGGTCACAGTACCCGGCGGGAAACCTGCTGGCGCCCCGTGGAGAACCTGCCGGGGCTGTCGCGTCGGCCGAGGGACCGAGGCTTGAGGGGCACGAGGATGCCGTTGCCGTGCTTGCTGGTCTCCGCCTCGTCCAGCAGCAGCGCGGCCAGCGTGGTGCGGGAGATCCTGGGCGGCACCAGCGGGCGCCGCAGCTCCGCCAGCGGGCCGATGCGCCGGGTGGGACTGAGGGGGGCGTCCGTGACGTCCGGAGCGTGAACACCGTGGCGCCGGCCTTCAGGGCGATCTCGTCGGCCTCGGCCTTCTCGGCCAGTTCCGATCCGACGAACACCCGCATCACCCCTGCGTAGATCAGGCCGCCGGACCGGCTCGACACGCCCCGAGCCCAGCGCTCCGAGCCATACCGTGCGCACGTTCGCCGCGGCGAGCCTCCTGGCCCCGGCGACCAGCGCGCCCGGGCCGTCGCCCCTGCCGATGCCGATGGCCGAGACGACCACGTCGATGTCGGTCAGGCCGGGGAAGCTCTGCGGGGCGGTGACGTCAGCCTGCCTGATCTCGACCTGCCGTGGCGCGGACACGGTGACCTTGGACGGCGTGCGGACCAGGGCCACGACCTCGTGTCCGCGTTCCAGCGCCTGGTCGACGAGCGTGCCGCCGGTCCGGCCCGAGGCTCCGAGTACTGCGATGCGCATGATCATCCGCTCCTTGACTGAACAACCGTTGGCGACTTGAGTAAACAACCGTTGGTTATCAGTGTCAAAGTGAGGCCACCTGTAAGGTGAACACCTGTTGCTGAACCGTTCACCCTGGCCGGAAGGGAGCGAGGTGTCAGTCAGGAGTGGTCCGCTCCCCGTCGCCGCAATCCGCGCGGGCAGGGACAGGTGCTCAAGGCCCAGCTTGTGGACGCCGCCGGCAGAAGCTGCTGGCCACTCTCGATCAACCGGAGACACTGACGCTCCGGCAGGTCGCGCGTGAGGTCGGGGTCGCGCCGGCCAGCGTCTCACCAGCTTCCCGACCTGAGCGCACTGATCGAACACGTGCTACGGCTTCGCTATGAGGAGCTGGCCCGGCTGATGGACGGAGCCGCGCAGCCCGCCGCGGACCGAGCAGGCCGACCTCGTCGCCCGGTGCGCGGCCTATGTGCACTGGGGAGTCGACCAGCGCGGCCACTACCGCACCCTGTTCGGCGGCCGGATGCCTGCCGACCTCGTCCCTGGTACGGCCCACGGCGCCGGGGCCGAGCTGCTCGGCGCCGTCGTCGCCTCCCTGGGCGGCTGCGACCGCCGGGGAGCAGAAGCGGTGCGCGGCGGATCAGCAGTGGCAGGCCGGACTCATGCTCTGGACCGCCCTGCACGGTTTGGTCAGCCTCTACAACGACCGCCGGAGCCATCCCCTGGCCGCCCTTGGACGGTCTGCTCACCGACCTGATCAGCTTGCACACCGGTCGGCCGGCGGCCGAGATCGGGGCCCTCCTGTCCGGCGAGGGGGCGTCCCGGCCTGCCGGTCTCCGAGACGCATAAGGGCCGTGGCATCGGCATGGGCGACCTGCTTCTGCCTCCTGTGGACGGACGTGGCGCCGCGCCGGTGACCGGTGGGGCGGCCATGTGTCTCCCTGAGCCCTGGCGCGGCCGTCGGCCGTCCCTGGCCGGATGAGGCGGCGAGGAGGCGGGCGAACCGCAGTCGACAGCCGGCATCAGCAACGCGGTGCCTGCGCTGGCTGCCTTGAGCGCCCGCACAGGGCCCCGTGCTGGTCAGATGCCCAGCACGCGCCGGGCGTTCAGATGGGCGATTTTCTCCTTCACCTCGGGTGAAAGGTCGCACTTCTCGATCGAGTCCACCGCTTCGGCAGTGAGGACTGCGTACGGGTAGTCGATCGCGAACATGACCGCTTGGCCCCGATGCTCAGCACGGCGGCCTGCACGGCCTCCAGGGGCCGATACCCCGCTTGTGGTGATCAGGATGTTGCTCCCCGAAGTACTGCGACGGCATCCGCTCAAGCGGCGCGTCGACCTGGAGCGAGCGGTGACGCGAGTCGAAGCGGGAGCGCTGGAACGGCAGAAACTCGCCGAGGTGCCCGAGGATCAGGGTCGCACCGGGGTGCCGGTCGAACACTCCGGCATAGATCAGCCGCATGGCGTGGCCGCCGGTCTCGGCCTGCCAACTCCAGCTGGCCCCGTACATCTCCGGCCGTCCGCGCATCACGTGCCAGTCATCGCGAGGCAGTAAGCCGGGTGGAGGTACAACGGCACACGGAGTTCCTCCAGTGCGCTCCACAGTTCCCCGTACGCGGGATGGTCCAGGTACCGGCCCTGCGTGTGGTCGTTGACCAGCGCTCCCCTGAAGCCGAGCTGTTCGACGCAGCGTTTAGTTCGATCACGGCGGCGGCGGGGTCCTGCAGAGGCAGGGCGGCGAACCCCTTGAAGCGGGTCGGGTGGCGGGCGATGGTCCGGGCCAGGTGATCGTTGGCGAACCGGGCGTTGTCGACGGCGGCGCCGGCGTCGGTGTCGGCCTGGATACCGGGGACGCTCAGCGACAGGACCTGGATGTCGATGCCATGCGCGTCCATCTCGGGAAGACGGTGCTCCTCGAAGTCGGCCAGGCGGCGTCGGCAGTCCTTGGCGTACTGGTCGCTGACCTGGATCTTCTGGGGCGTCGAGGGCTGGCGCGCGAACAGCTCCGGGATGGTGAAGGCTTCTTCCAGCGCGATGTAGGTCATGGCAGGACTCCTTGGTCACATGTCCTTGTGGTGGTGTGCCGGTGGCCGACAGCAGCGGTGAGAGCCCCAAGGCCGGCGGCCTGCCGGGCGGGGCGAGACGTGTCCGGCGCCCGCCCGGCGGCTTCCGGACGGCCCGGCCCCCTGCCGGGGGGCGATGCCGCCCGGTCAGCCGTTCGGTGACGGGGACGCGACGGAGCCGGCAGCGGTGCCCGTCGCGCGTACGGTGGGCGGCGCCGATGTGGGCGTACCAGTCGATGAGTTCGGGTCTGTCGACGCTGCCGGGGTCGACCACGGAGCGCTGGGCGTCTCCGCGCAGCAGACGTTTGAGCAGGAGAATTCGAGTTTCTTGCCGGTGCGGGTGTGCGGTATGCCGGGGGCCTGGATGATCTCGTCGGGGACGTGGCGGGGGGAGGCGCCGTGGAGTATGGCGTCGCGGATCTTCTCGCTCAGCACGTCATCGACGTCGATGCCGTCGGTGGTGGTGACGAACAGCGGCATCCAGTAGCCGCCACTGTCCTGCTCGACCCCGACGACGAGGGCTTCCGCGATCTCCTCGAGCTGCTCCACCGGACCGTAGATGTCGCTGCTTCCCATGCGTATGCCGTGGCGGTTCAGCGTCGCGTCGGACCCGCCGTGCAGGTCACCGAGCCGTGGTCGGTGATGGTGATGCCGTCGCCATGCACCATGCCGGGTAGACGTCGAAGTAGGCGCCGCGGTAGAGCGCGCAGCAGCCGTCCGGGTCGTCCAGAAGATGCAGGCGGCATCGACGGCATGCGCCGGAGCACCACCAGCTCCACCTCGCCCCGCACCGGCCTGCCGTCCGGGCCGAAGGCTTCCACGGCCACGCCCAGGCAGAGCGAAACCATCACCGGCCCAGACCGGCGTGGTGGGTGCGGCGCCGAGGAACGCGGTGACCACATGGTGCCACCACTGGTGCACACGACCTGTGTCCGTGACCCGAGTTCGCCGGCGACCCAGTGTTGCAGGTCGGCGGGGAACGCCGAGCCGGTGACCCCCAGGCGCTCGAGAGAGGCCGGATGGTGGTCGGCGAGCCGCACACCGGCCTTGCGGCGCGCCGCCAGGTAGCCGGGGCTGGTGCCCCAGGACGTTCACCTCCAGTCGGGCCGCGAGCCGCCAGAGCGCATCGATGCCGGGATAGGCAGGGCTGCCCTCGTAACAGACGGCCGTTGCGCCCAGTAGCAGGCCGGCCACCAGGACGTCCACGTAGTCCAGCTCGGTGTGGTGTGCCAGAGCAGAAACAGTCCCCGGAGCGCAGGCCCAGGTGCAGGCCCAGGTTCTTGAGCTGCTCAGCACGACCCGCCGTGCCCGTGCACGATGCCCAGCTCGGCGGTCGTGCCCGAGGAGAACACGACCCACAGCGGGTGGTCGAACGGGACTGGTACGGGGGTCAGTTCGGCGTCGCGCCCGGTGAGCGCGGACCACGGGAGGGCACCGGGCACCGCCCCTGCCGCGTCCCCCACGGCGATGGTCGCCGTGAGGGTCGGCAGCGCGTCGCGCAGGGCTTCCACATCGGCGCGGCGGTCGATGTGCTTTCCCGCCGTGGAGACAGCCGGTCGCGGCGATGAGCACGGTCGGCCGGAGCTGCGCCAACCGCGCTTCGGCCGCGGCGGCGGTGTAGTCCTGCCCGCGCGCGCCCGCCAGGTCGCCCAGACCGGCGGTGGCAAGGAAGGCCACGACGGCCTGCACGCCGTTGAGGAGGTACCCGCCGCCCGGTCGCCCAGGCGCACGCCGAGTTCGGTGAGCGCCTGCGCGAGTGAGGCGACCTGACGCCGCAGTTCGTGCCAGGTGATCGCCGCTGCGGGCCGGTGTCCTCGGTCACCGTGATGACGGCGGTGTCGGTGCCGGTCCGGTCGCGGAAGACTTCGGCCGTGTAGTTCAGCGTGCTGCCGGGAAACCACACGCCTCCCGGCAGCGCCTCGGCCGCCAGCGCGGGCCCCACCAGGCGCTCGGGCAGACGGAAGTAGTCCCACACCGCCGCCCAGAAGCCGTTCACGTCGTCGACCGACCACGCCCAGCAGCGCGTGGTAGTCACCGCCCAGGTCGCGTCCGGCGCCGCGGCGAGGCGAACCGCGCGAAGTCGGTGATCCGGGAGTGTTCGACGGCCTGTAGCATCGGGGTCCAGTCCGGCTGCTTCGGTGCTCATGCAGCGTGCCCCTCCTTCGTGGCCTCGAGCAGTGCGACCGTCGTGTGCACCGCTTTCGCGGCCATGGCCTCCCCCAGAGGGAGGCCATGGGTGTCGGCGAGGGTGACGAACAGCCGGTTCCCGCCGTCTCCGCAGCACGCGATCGGCAGCAGCTCCCCAGTGTCCACCGAGGTGACCAGCTCGTTCTCCCAGACCAGGGCGACGGCGTGTCCGGTGGTGGTGGCCACCCAGACGCCGTCCTGTGTCGGCCAGATACCGTCCGGCCGGGCGTGGGTACCGACCAGATGGGCGAGGTCGGCGTAGGTGCGCCGGTCCGTGAGCGCCCCGTCGCCCGTGACGGTGAAGGCGGTCAGCCGTTGCCGGGTGGTCTCGGCGACGAGCAGGGTGCGACCGTGACCGACGAGGGCCAGGCCGTTGAGGAACTGGAAGTCCTGGATTCGCCTTCGTCCACCTT
>NZ_JBEJGY010000002.1 GCF_040253615.1 Streptomyces sp. Edi4 | reverse complement strand
TACCACATCGCTGCGCGATGTGCAAGGGGCGCGGTCGCTGCGCTCCCTTCGCCCACGCGGAGCGTGGGCGCCTCCCTCCGCTGCGCTCCTGGAGGCAGTGGGGCCGGCCGCTGCGCGCCCGGCTGGCCGCGCGGTGCGCGGCCGTGGCTGACGGAGTGCCAAGTGCGGCTAGTTGGGCCTTCAGTAAGGGAGTTGAGGGAGCGCGGGGCGCTCCCGGCGGGTCCGCTGCGCTCCCCCGCCTGACGGTCCTTCCGGCCGCGCCTCCAGAATCGTTGGGGCCCGCTGGCGCGGGCCGGGCTGGCTACGGGGGTGGGGGTCGCTCGTTCGTGTGGGTTTCAGTGTACCGCGTGCATCGGGTTGATGCAGCATGTATCGTTGGCGGGAACACGGACACCCCAACCACCCGGGGGTGAAAGAGAGGAACGATGCGTGCATACTTTCCGGTTTTGGAAGCGTTACCCGGATGCGGTCGAAGAAGAGTTTCGAGTGAGTGACTTCTCCGGTGGCTCCTACTCTGTGCAGCGCGGGCCGAACAATGATGAGGCATGCAGTGTCCTGGTCTTGGGTGAAGCCGGTTCATTTCCTTGAGCATGTCTTCGGAACTCAGCCGCCGAAGCAGCCGGGTGTCACCCTGTCGTGGTCATCACGGCGCGGTCCGGGGGGCGGCTGGTCGTACACGGTGGTCAACGACTCCGGGCGTGAGGTCTCTGGTCGGCTGCCCGCTCCTGCGTTGGCGGCGCCCACTGCGATCGTGGGGATGATGCCTGACCTGTGGCGGGACCGGACAGGGCTGCTGCGTGCCACGGAGGACCGGTGGGAGTTGGCCGAACTCACCGAACGAGCCACTGAAAGTGCCCGCCTGGTGAGCGAGGACAAGTACGACCTCGACTACCAGATGGACGAGGAGGAGGGTGAGAGCTTCAACCAGCGGCAGGCGGAGCTACAAGGCGTGGACGCCCCACAAGAGGGGCGTGCCACCGGTGGGTCGGCGGCATCCGATCGTCGAGCGGCCGTCCGCGAACAGGCTGGAACCCTCGCTGGACAGTGGGGAGCCCGGCGGGCTTGACCCGCTACCGCGTCGTGGCGCAGCGAACCGGTCCGGGAGCACCCGGGGGGCGCCACGCTGACCAACTACGCGCACGCGCGGTCGGTGGAGGAGGCCCTGGCCATGGTGCGCCAGGCCAATGAGCGGCCGGGCGGCCTGTACGGCGAGCAGGGCCTGTACCGCGTGGTGGAGGTGACCGAGGAAGGACCGGCCGGTGAGGTCCTGCGCCAGGAGGCCGCCCGCCGCACGTTCGTCGACGTGGTCATGAACGCCGCGCGGGCCGAGACCAGCCAGGACGTCACCGGCATGCCCAACCCGGAGATGTTCGGCGTCCTGTGCGACTTCTTCACCCGCGCCATCGTCTTCCCCGGACAGTTCGGCTTCCTCGGCGGCAGGGCCTCCGAGGACGACGTCCACCTGCACACCAGCGACCCTGCCCGCGCCCTGTCCCGCCTGCTCCTGCAACACCTCACCCACCACGCCCTGGACCTGGTGGACGCCGCCCTGTCCTGGCCCCTGCTCGAAGACCGGCACACCGCCAGCCGCGACGATGACGGCCAGGAGGAGGGAAGCGAGCCGTCCCCTGAACTGATCGAACAGGTCCTGGCCGTCTGTGAGCCGCACTACGCGGCCGTGACCGGCACCAGCGGCGCCCAGTGGGACAAGGAGCTGTCCCGCGAGCTGGTGGGCATGATGCTGCGGACCGTACGCCTGGCGGACCGAGAGGCGTATCCGAAGGCGCTGGAGCAGTACCTGGTCGACAACCGGGCGCGGCTGGAGAAGCTGTGGCGCATCCACGGGCCCGCCCGGCGTCTTCCCCCGCGGCGTCTACCACCTGGTCGAGCAGCCCGAGTCCTTCGTGCTGTGCGAGCGGATCGACAACGATCCGATGCGGCTCAAGAGGGTCTGGAGCAGGGAATGCGAATCGGAAACCCCGCTCGAAAGGCTCCAGGAAGCCTGGCTTTATGGCACGAGCGAGAGTGATGGACGATGAGCAGGATTCCGCTCAAGGAACACCAGGTCGACCAGAAGTCGGCTTTCCGTAAGTGGGTTGGATTCCCCGCAAGATCATCTGTGCCCGCTCAGGGTGCCCGGGGCACGATCGTGTCAGCGACCGGGTCTGGTAAAACGATCATGGCCGCTGCGAGCGCTCTGGAGTGCTTCCCCGACGGCCGGATCCTCGTCACAGTGCCGACCCTGGACCTGCTCGCGCAGACCGCCCAGGCATGGCGGCTGGTCGGTCATCGGGCGCCGATGGTCGCGGTGTGCTCGCTGGAGAACGACACGGTCCTCAACTCCCTGGGCGTGCGCACCACCACGAACCCGATCCAGCTCGCCCTGTGGGCCGGGTCCGGGCCCGTCGTCGTGTTCGCCACGTACGCCTCTCTCGTGGACCGCGAGGACATCGACGCACCCGTGGGCCAGCGGAAGGTTCGCGGGCCGCTCGAGGCCGCCCTGGCGGGCGGGGAGCGGCTTTACGGCCAGCAGGATGGCCCCGTTCGACCTCGCGATCGTGGATGAGGCGCACGGTACCGCTGGTGATCTCGGGAGGCCGTGGGCGGCGATCCACGACAACTCCCGTATCCCAGCGGCCTTCCGGCTCTACCTCACCGCCACCCCGCGCATCCTCGCCGCGGCCCGCCCGCAGAAGAGCGAGGACAGCCAGGAGGCGGAGATCGCGAGCATGGCCGACGACCCGGAGGGAACGTACGGCGCGTGGCTCGCGGAGCTCGGGCTGAGCGAGGCGATCGAGCGGGAAATCCTCGCCGGGTTCGAGATCGACGTCCTGGAAATCCGCGATCCCTCGCCGGTCCTCGGGGAGTCGGAGGAGGCGCGGCGGGGCCGGCGCCTGGCGCTCTTGCAGACCGCCCTGCTGGAGCACGCGGCGGCGTACAACCTGCGTACGGTCATGACGTTCCACCAGAAGGTGGAGGAGGCCGCCGCGTTCGCGGAGAAGCTCCCGGAGACCGCTGCCGAGCTGTACATGAACGACGCGTCCGACGCCGACCTGGCCGCCAACGACGCGTCCGACGCCGACCTGGCCGCCGCCGACAAGCTGCCGAAGTCGTCGATCGACGCGGAGTTCTACGAGCTGGAGGCCGGCCGCCATGTCCCGCCGGACCGGGTGTGGTCGGCATGGCTGTGCGGCGACCACCTGGTGGCCGAACGCCGCGAGGTCCTGCGCCAGTTCGCCAACGGCATCGACGCGGCCGGGCGCCGGGTCCACCGGGCGTTCCTCGCCAGCGTTCGCGTCCTCGGGGAAGGCGTCGACATCACGGGCGAGCGGGGCGTCGAGGCGGTGTGCTTCGCGGACACCCGCGGCTCCCAGGTCGAGATCGTCCAGAACATCGGCCGCGCGCTCCGCCTCAACAAGGACGGCTCCACCAAGGTCGCCAGGATCATCGTGCCGGTCTTCCTGGAGCCGAATGAAGACCCCACCGACATGGTCGCCAGCGCCAGCTTCCGCCCGCTCGTAGCCGTCCTCCAGGGCCTTCGCTCACACGATGAGCGCCTGGTCGAGCAGCTCGCCTCCCGCGCCCTCACCAGCGGCAAGCGCACCGTCCACGTCCGGCGTGACGAGGAAGGGCGGATCGTCGGGGCCAACGGCGCCAGCGAGGGCGAGGACCAGGAGCAGGAGCAGGAGGACACCGACGCCGCCGCCGAGTCCGCGCTGTTGCACTTCTCCTCTCCCCGGGACGCGGCGACCATCGCCGCGTTCCTGCGCACGCGGGTCTACCGGCCGGAAAGCCTCGTGTGGCTGGCGGGCTACCAGGCCCTCATCCGCTGGCGGAAGGAGAATGAGATCACCGGCGTCTACGCCGTCCCGTACGACACCGAGGTCGAGGTCGGCGTCACCAAGGACTTCCCCCTCGGGCGGTGGGTCCACCAGCAGAGGAAAGCGCTGCGGGCCGGAGAGCTGGAGGAGCGGCGCAAGACCCTGCTCGACTTGCCGGAGGCCGGGATGCTCTGGGAGCCCGGCGAAGAAGCATGGGAGAACAAACTCGCCGCACTCAGGGCGTACCGCCGGGCCACCGGGCACCTCGCGCCGCGTCAGGACGCGGTATGGGGCGAGGGCGAGGCGATGGTCCCGATCGGGCAGCACATGGCGAACCTGCGCAGGAAGGGCGGCCTGGGCAAGGACCCGCAGCGGGCCGCCGCACGCGCGCAGCAGCTGACGGAGATCGACCCGGACTGGGACTGCCCGTGGCCGCTGAACTGGCAGCGCTCCTACCGCGTCCTTGCCGACCTGGTCGACGCCGACGGCCACCTGCCCTACATCGCGCCGGGCGTCGTCTACGACGGCGACGACATCGGTACCTGGAGGTGGCGACAACAAGAACCGGGCACCTGGGCGCAGCTCATGCCCGAGCAGCGCGAGCGGCTGACCGCGCTGGGCGTGCGGGGCGCCTCCCTCGCCGTGACAGCCGCCGCCCCGAAGGAGATCGCCCCGGCGCCGGTCAACGCGGCCAGGGGCCCGAAGAAGGCCGGGAGCAAGGCTGAGGCGGCGTTCCAGCGGGGGCTGGCCGCCCTGGCGCAGTGGGTGAAGCAGGAAGGGCAGCGGCCCGTCCCGCGCAGCACGGTCGTGGAGATCACGGTCGACGGCGAGGCGGAGCCGGTACCTGTGAAGCTGGGTGTATGGCTCTCGAACACCAAGTCGAGGCGCGACAAGCTCACGGCGGAGCAGCTCGCTGCCCTCGCCGCGCTGGGCATGGACTGGGCGGGCGCAGTCCTGGCCATCGAGGCCGCCCCGGCACAGCCCGCTCCGTCGGCGGCCCCGACGGAGCGGCAGCCATGGGACCACCACGAGGAGTGCGACAAGGCCCACTACGAGGGCGGGACTTGCACCTGCGACCTCATCGAGCGGTACGGACCGAACTCCGAACGCGACGACTCTGACCGCCCCCGGCTCTGACCGGACCCCGGGCCCGCTGTCAGGGCCCGGGGTCTCGCACTTCATGGCGCCGGTGAGCCGCTACTGGCGGCGCGGGATGGTGACCCGAACCTCCGCCAGGACGACGCCGGTCACCGCGTCACGGTGGACCGGGACGTACAGGCCCCAGCCGGCGTCACCGTCCGTGAACCAGCCCCCCGCCCACGGGCTGCGGAAGCTGGGCATGGAATGGGCGTGACACCGGCCGCGACCGGTCGTTGAGCAGGACGGTCAAGCGAAGTGCACTGAGAGGCCCCAGGCGTCGTCGCCTGGGGCCTCGTGCTGTGGGCGGCTGTCCCGTGTCATCCGTCCGAGGTGGATGCGTGGCGGCGTATGTGGTGGGGCTTCCGGGGCTTTATGGTGGGCGTCGGCCGCCTGCGTCGGCCCGACTCCGAGCCGTATCGCGCCCACGCCGCGACCGGCGACGAGGACAAGGGGCACCGCCTCACGCTCTGGTATCTGTCTGTCCGTGGCTCCGTGCCCGCGGCGGGATGCGTGGGGTCACCGCCGTCACCGGGACTCGGGAGAGACCGTGACCACCGACAAGCAGTTCAAGAAGGACGTCCGCGAACTCGCCGACGCCGAAGGCATCTCGTACACCGCTGCCCGCCGGCGCCTGACCACCGAGGCCGCCCAGGTCCCCCAGGACCATGCCGCCATGGTGGCTGGCCTGGTCGCTCGCAGCCGTGGCAAGTTCACCACCGAGGAGTTCACCGACCGGCTGAAGCGCGGCGGTCAGGAGTACACCGGCTATCTCGCCGACGGCCGGGAAGCCGCAATCGAGGCCCTCGAATACGCCTTGGAGCACGGGGTGGATGCCCTCGATGACAAGCTCGCCGCCGTCGCGGCCAGCAAGGGAATGCCGATCACTACGGACGACCTTGCCGAGGCCCTGCGCCGGGTCCACGACCACAGCCTCCTCCTCGACGGGTCGTCCGTCGCGGAGACCGCCTACTGGGTCGCGGACCGCTACTGGATGCACCGCTGGAACAACGCCATGGACCAGGCGGACATCCGGGAGTACGACACGGTCGTCGGACCGAACGTGTACCGGCGGTTCGCGCTCCACGAGTGGATGGCGCCCGGCCACTCCTCCGGCAGCGTGCCCGGACTCTACTGAGCGTCGACCGACGGCTCGGGCCCGGACATGGCGCGGGACTGCAACGCAAGGCGCAACACCGGCTTCACGAACCTCTATCCGGTGCATCACCGCAGGTCAGAGTGAAACGTGCAGTGGCGTTGCACTGAACGTGTTGCAGCGCCAGAAGCTGGTGTTTCAGTCGACGGTGCCGGACTGGAGGGAAGCTCTGCGAGGCCGGGACCGGCACTGCCAGACTCGGGTGCGTCGTGATCACCGAACGTCGACGGAGGACGCAGTGAGCCAGCAGGAACAGCCCTGGCAGCCGGGCCCGAACGATCTGCCCTTCACCACCCACCTGATCAATCCCCACGGCGACCGGCATCTCGGCTTCAACGACGTCGAAGGCCGGTACTACCGGCTGTGGCAGCACAAGGCCCCCGAGCCACTGCACACCGGCGACGCCATCTTCCTGCGCCCCAGCGACATCAACCAGATCATCAGCTACGCCATGATCTGGGTACGCAACCACCCCGAAGATCCGCGCGGCTTCGAGCTCATCGACGAAGTCGCCGCCGGGGCGAAGGGGATCGTCATGCACTTCGCCCAGGCCGCCCAGGCCCCCGTGCAGCGTTAGGCCGGCGTTCCGCCCGCCGCGCCCCAGCCCCTCACGAAGGAGGCAAGGGCGCGGCGCTGTTCTTCCTGCCGGGCGGTCTGCTGGGCGAGGACCTGGCGGTCGATGTACGGGTCGACGGCGTTGAGGACCAGGCGGCGGAGTTCGTCCGGCTCCAGCGCTTCGACTTCCCACTGCACGGGGTGTTCGATGTCGAAGCCGTAGCGGCGCGCGAAGGCCGGCCACCGGGGATCGCCGCGCTTGCCCTCGGTCGCGGGCAGCTCGTAGTCGTGGACGACCTGGTCGTAGGTGAGCAGCACCCGCTCGGTGTGGCTCCAACACGCGGTGCGCGCTGTCCAGTCGCGTTCGACATCCTCACCACTACAGTCGAAATCACCGCAGTTTCTCCGGGGCTTCCAGAGTGTGCGGATGGAGTTTCCGCAGCTCAGGAGCGGTCAGGAGTACTGTAGCTGATGCAACACATGTGGTGCATGGGGCCTACTGGTCCTCGGCGTCCTCGGCGGCCGGCTCACCCGCTCGGCGCTGGACGATGTCCTTCACCGCCCCTTGCAGGGAGCGCAGCAGCTCCCGCTCGGCGGCTTCTGCCCTGAACTCGATGTTCCACTGCCGGATGTCGTCGACCAGGCCCTCGATCGTCTCGTTGAGCCGCTGCCGCAGGTGTCCGGGGCGGAGGGCTTCGACTTCGACGGCGGTGTGCGGATCGATGCCTTCGCGCAGACACTCCTCCCGGTAGCGGGCGAAGTTGACGTCGCGGGTGTTGACGTCATGGGTGGTGAGCTGGCCGGAGCGGACGTCGTCGGCGGTGATGGCGATCTGCCGGAAGTCCAGGTCGAGTTCGCCGTTGCCGTAGCGTTCCATCCGCTCGACCACGGAGCGAGGGACACATCTGCCGGTAGGGTCCCAGTCACCGCAGAAGATCACGGTCACTCCTTTGCCCTGGTGCGCGTACTGCTGCACCGCCTCGTAGACGAAGGTCTTGGAGGACTGGCCGCGGCAGGAGTACAGGCCCACGCCCCAGGTCGAGGTGATCGGCAGGAGCACACCACCGACGGAGTCGCTCTCGCACCAGACCTCGACGCGGCGGGCCTGGGAGGCCCACAGGTTGCGCCGGTAGGTCTCGGTGTTGCGCCGCATGGCATCGTCGAGGGAGTCGTACTGGGTCTCCTGCCGGACCATGCGGGTTCCGTCGGTGATCCACTCCCAGGGCAGCCGGCCTGTCTCCCGCAGGTGGCCGACCTCGCGGACGACGACCGAGTAGTTCCGGCGGGAGTGGCCGGTGTCCTTGTCCCAGAGAAGTCCGATGCCAAGGTAGTAGACGTGTCGGACGCTGCACGGCTGCGCCGCTTCTGTGACCTCGCAGATTGCTGCCCGTAGGGCCTCCACCTGCGCTTTTGTGCGGCGAGGCCGTTTTACGGAGCTAGCGTCATAACTCGCCATACCTCCAGTGAACGCCCTGGGCGGTGCCGCCGTCACCGCCCGGGGCGCCCGCGTGATTCAGCTGATCACGGGCGGTTGAGCTGGGCCATCAGCTCGCGGTTCGCGGCGCGGGCGGCGGCCAGGTCCTCGTCACGCTCCTGGAGTTTCAGCTCCAGGTCGATCAGCTGCTGTTCGAGCGTGGTGATCCGGGCCTTGAGCTGCTCGGAGTCGTCAGGCCCTCCGATGCCGGACTCGCGCCAGACCTGATCGCCCAGCACTTCGCTGAGGCGCTGCTCAAGACGGCGGACCAGGGCGGCGAGACGGGCCGTGCGGGCGTCGGCGGCCGCAAGGTCGGCCTTGAGCGAGGCCCGGCTGACGGCGGGGCCGTGGCCGCCGGGCGTTGCGGCAGGTTCGGCGGCCTGAGCGTGGATCTGGGCGAGGAGGTCGCGGTGGCGGTAGAGGAAGGTGCGATCGACGCCCGCGCGGCGGGCTATCGCAGCGACGCTGGTGTCCGTGCCGTTTTTCGCGGCGGCGGCGAGAGCCGCCAGGACGCGTTGGCGGCGGCGTCCGGTGTCAGCACGCCGGCCTTCGAGCATGGCCTGGACGGTGGGCTGGGGGGCGGTCATGCGGGTCGCTCCACTCGGAGGTCGGGGAGGGGCTGGCGGATGCGGGGCATGCCGAGGAAGTTCTGCCGCATCTGGCGAACGGTCGCGGCGGCCTTCTGGATCTCGGTGCGTTCGGCCTCGGTGAGCGTCTCGACGTCGTCGGTGACGCGCTGGATCAGGGCGCGGATGCGGGTGATCTCCTCGTCGGAGGGTGTGGCCTCGGCGCGGGCCCAGTCGTCGGCCTCGGCCATCGACTTCAGCTTCTCCCGTTGCCTCAGCAGGTCGTCGAGGTAGGTCCGCAGGTCGGGGAGGTAGGAGACGTCGGTGGAGAAGTGGTCGCAGCCCACGCAGCGGAAGCGCAGTGGGCAGGCTCCGCCGCCAGCGGCGACGTTGGTGGGTTCGGAGCAGGTGCCGAAGGGGACGACGACCGCGCCGATGGCCCGGCGTGTGCGTTCGGCGTCGAGGACGGTGGTGACCGTGCCCCAGATGCGCTTGCCCTGGCGGTCGAACTGCATCTTCCTGACGCGTTCGACCGCCTCGCGCAGGCGTACTTCCTTGACCCGGTAGTACGACCTGGTGGTCTCGTAGCTGTCGTGGTCCATGAGCTCGGCCAGGACGTCGATGGCGACACCGGCGTCCGCGTGGCGCTGGGCGAAGGAGTGCCGGTAGGCGTAGGGGAAGATCTTCTCCTTGTCGAAGACGGTGCCGTCGTCGAGGACGAAGTCGGGCAGGGACTCGACCCACTCGCGGTGCATGGCGCTGAGGTGGTTGGAGTCGATCGACCGCTCCCCGCGCAGGTTCAGGTTCTGGGTGGGCAGCAGGACCAGCTTCGACGGGGTCCGGTCGGGGAAGCGGGCGCGTACGCGTTTCTGCTGGGCGATGATCAGCTTCGCGGTCGGCTCGTGGATGGGCAGCTGGCGCCCGAGCCGTTGTTCCTTCCAGTTGTTGTAGAGCAGCACCGGCTTGCCCTGGCCGTCCCGGGTGAGGCAGTTCAGCTCCAGGCGGCAGATCTCTTCGGGCCGGCGGCCCGTGTCCATCAGCAGCTCGACGCTGAGGCGCATCTCGTAGCAGGTCATCGCCTCGAAGGCGTTCAGGTGGGTGCCGAGCTGGCGCAGCACCTCGGCGGGGAGGTCCTGGCCCTCCTCCGAGGGCTCCGGTGGCTTGGGGACGTCGAGACGGTGGATGACGAAGTCGTCCGGCAGGCCCGCCAGCGGCTCCCCGGGACGGGTCAGGCCCATGGCCCGGCCCGCCTTGAGCACGTTGCGGGCCTTGCTGATGTAGGCGATGCGCGTGAGCGTGCTCATCTCGTCGTTCGTCTCCAGGAACGACATCCTGTTCAGGAAGTTCTCGATGTCGGCGCGGGCCAGCGCGGCTTTGTCCATGCCGCGGTCGGGCCGGGCGCGCAGGGTGTCCGAGAGCTTGACCAGGCCGTGAAGGTGCTGCTGCGCGTGCGAGGCCGCGCTCTTGGAGCGGACCTTGGAGAGGTAATCGCGGGCCCAGCGTTTGCCGCTCTCCCTCAGCCAGGGCTGGTGGATCTCGGTGAAGACGAGGTAGCCGCGGTGCCCGAAGGCCACCAGGTCCCACTCGTCCTTGGCGTACTCGCCCTCGGGCGTCTTCACCGCCCGGACCGCGTAGACGCGGGTCCGGTTCAGCAGGCGCAGGGCGTCACTGTTCGCGGCCGGATCAGGGACGTCTTCGAGGCGCTGGGCGAGCGAGGGCCGGATCGTCTTGTCGATCAGGGCGCGGAAGTTGCCGGCCTCGGTGCGGGCGCCGCGGTGGCAGCGGTGCTGGAGCCCGAACAGCAGCTGGGCAACGACCAGTTCGGGCAGGCCCCGAAAGCTGATCTCGATGCCGTAACTGCCCGACGGCGCCGTCCGCAGCCACATCTCCTCATCGAATCCGGCCTTCCGGCGCAGGGCGGGCAGCGCCTTGCCGTGCGGATGGCACAAGCGCGTGCCGAACTCGCTGATGGCCTGGCGGTTGCATGCAAGCACCGAGCAGTCGCCCAGGCCGGGCAGGCCCTTGATGTCCGGGTCGGCGAGGAACTCCTCAAGGGTGCCGCCGTGCTTGATCATCTGCCATCGGTGGGCGCGGCATACCGGCTCCTTCCCCGAGTTGTTCCACGGGCGCTCGCAGCCGGAGACGCGGCAGGTCCCGGTCCCCATGTGCAGGTGCCGCGAGATGCGGGGGATCTTGACGAACTCCTTCGCCGGTATCCCGGACTTGCGGTGGCGTGAGTAGCACGTGCTGCACAGCTTCATGCCGCGCACCGGGGACTGGCAGTTGGGCACGGGGCAGTGTCTGCCGCCCATGGTGGGGTGGCCCTCGGGCGTCATGACGCGGCGTTCGGCGTTCCAGCCGGCCTCGGTCAGGAAGTCCTCGCTGATCATCGACCACAGGAACGTCGTGAGCTCGGTGTCGGAGGCGTCGGGCTCAGGAGCCGGTCCGTCGACCACCGGCGTAAGGACAGGGGTCACCGGGCACCGCCCGTGAGCTCGCGCGGCGAGGGAACTGCGTTCACCGCGTCCCGCAGCCGGTCCGGCGCTGGCGTCAGATACGGCTCCGAGCTGGACAGCCGGGAATGGTCCAGCAGCGCGGCGATCTCGTCCTGGCCGCCGCCAGCGTCCGCAAGGTTGCTGCCCGCCGCGCGGCGCAGCATGCGCGGCGTGACGTTCCTGCTCAAACCGGCCCGCCTGGACAGCCGCCCGAACAACTCGGTGATGCTGTCCGCGGTCATCGGCGCACCGAGCGGCTCGGCGAACAAGTTCACCAGCACGAAGTCGCTGTCCGGGCCGTGCGGCAACGCCATCCGCTCCATCACGTACTGGTCGTAGGCGAGCACCACCAGGTGATCGACGGGCTTCCACCGGCCCGGCGCGGCCGTCGGCTGCCGCTTCGCCCAGGCGCCGTTGGCGTTGTCCCGCCGCATTGTGTGCAGATGAGAGCCCTGTTTCGGGCAGCCGAGCGGTGTCGAGTCCGGCATGAAGTGCATGTCCTCGCGGCGCAGGCCGGCGGCGCCTCCGGGACGCAGTCCGGCCCGGCCGAGCAGCAGCACGATGAACCGGTCGCGGGCGTTGCGGCAGGCCAGAAACAGCTCCACGATCTCGCGGTCCTCGGCGCGCTCACCCTTCTTGCGCGGGACCTGCACCCGGTGCCGGGGCCGCATCCGGTAGCCGGTCACGTCCTCCCCGCGGGCCTGCTCCGGCAGATCCCAATTCTCCGCCACCTCATACATCTGGGCCATCACGTGCGAGGGCACCGTCTTCGAGGTGATGCCGTGCAGCAGGAACTGGCGCACTCCCGTGAGGATGTTCTGGATCCGGGCCGGCTCGCGCACGGCCTCGGCTCCGGGCCCGGGATGCACCAGGCCGCTGCCCGAGGGGCGGTCGATGCCCGTGACCTGCTTCGTGCCGTACTTCAGCCAGACGATGAACATCCCCAGCTCCGCGGCCGCCACCCGCCAGTCGCGGCCCGTCCGTATGCACCAGCGCAGGTACAGCGCGATGTGCCCGGCGTACGTACGGGTCGTCAGTTCCGCCTGGTCCCGGCCGAACCGTACGTGTCGCAAGAACGCGTCCGCCTCCTGTACGACGGTCAGGTCCTCGTCCATCACGGTCCAGTAGCGGATGCCGGATGGGAGTTGAACAGCAAAGGCCCGCAAGGGTCTCCTCCATCTCTAGTGCAACGTGTCGCAACGATCACGACAGCCCCAGAGATATTAGAGAAAACCCCAGGTCACGCAGCTAGCGCAGCGTCATGCCACAGTCTTGGAAGCCCGGGAGAACGACCACCAGGAGCACCGCTTCTCTCGGGTCGGCGGCGACGCGGTCGCGGACGACGTCGACGTAGGACTGGGAGCCGAAGCCGCGGACCACCAGGACCGGGATGCCGAACTCCGCCAGCCAGCCGGTAAGGAGCTGGCGGAGGGTGTCCTTTTCCGCAGCGACGTACAGCGCCTGCGACTGGCCATGGGTGAGGTCGAGGCCGAACCAGCCGGGGCTCTCGCGCAGGAAGGCACCCGCGTCCGGCCAGGCCGGAGGGACGTGGACTTCGCGCAGGGTGTCGATCAGGTCGGGGAAGCGGCCCTCGCGGCGGGCCTGGGCGAGGTGGGAGGACAGGTGCCGGTACATCGACGGCGTGTGCGGCAGCACGCCAGCGGAGGCAAGGCGGTACATGACCTGGCGCAGCGTGACGCCGCCCTCGTAGCTCTCCACGATCTCCCGGGCCCGGTCCACGACGACCGGCCACCGGATCCGCTCCCGCGTCATACCGGTACTTGTACCCGTTCAGGGACTGGTCTGGGCGATGGCTGCGCGGAACTCCTGCGTCATCAGCGGGACCGAACCGCGCTGCACGGGGACGGGGCCCGGCTCGCCCCACACCTTGTGCAGGGCGGCCCGCATCTTGTCGTTCATCGCGGCCTCGACCACTGCCCTGTGTTCTTCGGGCAGCTCCCGGTTGTCCGAGACGACGACCATGGTGCCGTGGCGGGTACCGATCATCCCGAGGGTGGTCGCTCTCCACCCCAGCTGCCGGGCCGCCTTGCGCATCGCGGCCCGGATCAGTTCCACCCCGCCGAGCCCGATGGCCTCTTCGTCGCCCAGGTTCACCTGGTAGGAGCCGCCGTAGCCGCCCGCGTTCTCGGGGCAGGACCGGCGCAGCAGCGGCACCAGAGCCTCTGCCATGGCGATGCATCGGGGGTCTTTCGCGTACGACGGCACCGGGATCTCCTTCAGCGCGGGGTGGGCAAGTGGGGCAGCAGCGTCGTGAGATCCCTGCGGACACGTTCCGCCAGGACGGCCGGGTCGTTCGCGGTCCACTGGTGGGCCACGCCGATCGCGTCGGCGGCCTTGGTGCGTGAGGAGGTCTTGTGGGGGAAGGCGCCGCCGGTCACCCGCGCGGTGAAGGTCGCCGGCCCTGGCGGGCGGGGCAGGAACAGCAGCGGCTGGTGCGGGGTGAAGTCGAAGTGACCGAGCCGGGCGGCGGGCTCCTGGTCGAGGAACTGCGGCTCGGTCCACAGGCCGACGCTGACCACGAGCCAGGTGTGGGGGCGGTCGGGGTCGTTGCACAGCCACAGGTCGAACGTGCCGGCCAGCAGGTGCTCCTCCCACTTCCAGACCTTGGCCCGCGGTTCGAGGTCGGCGGCACCGTCGGTGCGCAGCGGCATCAGCGCCTGCTCGAACGGGGTGATCACATCGGCGTATGCGGTGCGCAGGGCCTCGCTGGCGGCGTTGTCGACCGTCAGCTCACGGTCCGGGATGATCTCCCACTCCAGGCCGGAGGGCACGTGGCCGTCCAGGTACTCGCGGATCGGAGTGAGGACCAGCGGCACACCGTCCTTGTCGCGTCGGGTGTGCTCGGCTGCGGGCAGGCGGACCCACCACGCGTAGTAGGGCGTTCCGCTGTCGTAGGAGTCGTAGTCGACGCACAGCTCGTAGACGCAGCTGAGGGAGGCGGCGAGCTGCGTCATCGTCTCCTGGGTGCGCTCGTCCAGGTCCGGGTCCTCACCGGCGAGTTGCTGCGGGTCTTGGACCTCCAGCTTCCACACCACCCAGTCGAAGTCCTCCCAGTGCTTCGCCTGCTTCGCGTCCTGTGCCACCGCCGCCCGCCCCTCCGCCTGCTTGTTCTGGGTCAAAGGCCAGTACATCAGCGGGCAGACGGCACCGTGCGGCGTTCACGCTCCCGCACTCCCAAGGAGCGAATCACCCTGCCAGGCGTCAGGGCGTGCCATGCCGCCCGGCCGGGCTACCAGCGGCGTAGGTCCTTGGTGAGTTCGCGGTGCCACTCGGTGCGGCGCGGCACGTACTCATCGGGTGCCGCACCGAGCGCGACGGCCTGGTCCGTGATCCCGTAGGTGACCCGGTAGGCAGCGAATCACCCTGCCAGGCGTCAGGGCGTGCCATGCCGCCCGGCCGGGCTACCAGCGGCGTAGGTCCTTGGTGAGTTCGCGGTGCCACTCGGTGCGGCGCGGCACGTACTCATCGGGTGCCGCACCGAGCGCGACGGCCTGGTCCGTGATCCCGTAGGTGACCCGGTAGGCCAGGACCTGGGTGGCGAGGTCCATCCACTCCTGCGTCTTGTGCGCCGGCGGGACGGGACCGAGCACGGTCACGAACCACATGGGCAGCAGGGCGCGGTCACGGATCGCGTCGGCCAGGCGGCCGCGCAGCAGCCAGTTCAGCTTCCGTTCCGCCTTGTCGCCCTGCTCGATCAGTGACGCCTTTGCCTGCCGCAGAGTGTCGTCCTGGGCCAGTGCGGCCCGCGCGGCCTGGGCAGTGTCGGCCAGCTTCTGAGCCCGCTGACCGTGGCTCTCGGCGAGGGTGCGGGACATGCCGAAGTCCATGGCGGCCTGCTTGAACTCGCGGGACGTGCGCGGCTGGCTGGCCAGGATGCCGGCGGCCTCCACCACCTTGTCGCGGTGTTCGTCGCGCTCTTCGACGGCCCCTTCGTAGTGGCGGATGTTGAGGCGGTGGGCTTCGCGCTGGTGTCTGGGGAGCAGGCTGGAGCGTACGTTCCAGCCGTGGTTGGCGGTCCTGGCCAGCTTCTTCCACTCCGGGTCGGTGGTGTCGAGGTCGGCGAGTGGGGCTCCGCCCGCGGCGAGCAGGTGCGCTTCGAGGGCCTGGATGCGGCCGGTCAGCCGCTTGAGGGCCTGCTCGGTGTCCTGGATGTCGCCGCGTACGTCGTCGTCCAGCTCGGTGAGGTCGTTGCGGACGGTGCTGAGGTCGTCCTCGAGGCTGCGGAGGTCGCCGCGGATGTCGCGCAGTTCGTAGTCGAGGTCTTCGACCTCCCCCAGCTTCGTACGCAGCGAGTGCAGCTCGTGCTCCATACCGCCGGTCCGGCTCTCCAGACGGCGGACCTGGTGGCCGTAGTCGTCGCTCACCGGCGCGCCCCTTTCGGGTCGGCGCCCGTGCTGTCCGCCATGGACCCGGCGACAAGCATCCAGCCGATGGCGGCGGCGATGATGAACCACCGGCTGATCACGCTCAGGCTGATGAGGGCCATCAGGAGCGCGACCACGTGCAGTCCGACGGCTCCGAAGCGGCGGTCGCGGTGCTGTTCGGCATCGACCTTCTGGAAGCAGCCGGCCGCCGTGCCCGCGAAGTGCGGACCCAGCAGGATCAGCCACCAGGTCGACCGGTCGAGGATGAAGACGAGCGCGATCAGCACGGCTCCGATGGCCGCCTGGCCGCGCCCAGGACCACGTCACGATGCGCTCACTGCGTTGGCGCTCGGGTTCGGCCAGACGCTCGGGGATCGTCTTCTCGAACTCCACCAGCCTGCTGGTGACGTTCACCAGTCGGGCGTACTCCACCGCGAACTGGTCGTCGTCGAAGTCGTGCTTCAGGACCTCGGCATGGCGAGCGCCGACCTTCTGCTGAAGCTGCGCCAACTGCTCTTCGATCTGCTGCTCGGTGCTGCCCACCGAACCACCCCCACCCGCGATGCGACGACACGCCGACCGGACGCTTTCCCGTCGGCGGTCACCGCCGACCGTCAAATCGATCGACCGTATCCGCAGCTGTCCGGGACTCGCCGGGTAATCGCATGCAGTGGCCGAAACCTTGCCGATCACGTCCGTGCGCTGCTGCCTTACCAGGGGCTTCACCGGCGATGGCAGATACAGAGCACCGTCAGCCGACGGGCGGTGCAGTCCTGTCCGCGGTGAGCGCGGCCTCCAGGCGGTCCAGGCGTTCGTAGAGGGCGCGGACCAGGCGGGCGCGGCCCTGGACGCAGCGCACGGTGCCCTCAAGCGTCGCGGACAGCCGGCCTTCTGCTTCGCGCAGGACGACGTCGGCGAGCGCCCGGCGCCCGCTGCTCTTGGGCAGCCGGTCCGCGCGGCGCCGGACGTCGGAGGCGACGGCGCGGGCGTGGCCGGTCAGCTGGAGGCCGATCTGCTCGTAGTCGCGTTCCGCGAGCGTGTCCTCGCCGGTCCACGCGAGGACGGCCTTGACGAGGCACTCGTACGGCTCGCGATCCAGCGGGAGCTCCGCCTCGATCAGGCCGTCGGGGTCGTACAGGACCGTGTGGCTGCTGGTGTGCATGGCGGGCCTCGCTGCTGGGGCGTCTTCGCGCGGGTGGCCGGCGGTCACCGCTGGGGGTCCTCGCCGCCGCCGTCCCCGTCGTCCTGGTCCTCGCCGTGCCGACCGAGGAACCGGGCGAAGCCGCGGTCCGCGCGGGCCAGCAGGGCCGGGGAGGGAACGCCGTAGGCGGGCGGCTGGAGGCCGCGGCCCTCCGGGGCCGGGGCGGTGGTGTCGGTGTGTGCGCGCATGCGGCCCCGCCTCTCCGGCTGGTGGTCCGTCGGTGACTTCGACGCTACGCAGCGTGGGGGCTGGCCCTCAACGAGATTGCGAGTAATTGCGGAGGTTCACTCCAGGGCGTCCATCGCGGCCGCGATGAGGTCGCGGGCGGCGTCGCCGTACACCGCCATCTCCGCGAGGCCGGCGAACGCCTTCAGGTAGTCGGCGAGCTCGCGCGGCTGCGTCACCTTGATCTCCGCAGTCAGCGTCTCCACCACGGCGCTGGTGTCGTCGTGGACATAGAACGCCTCCAGCGGCCACACGGTGCGCTGCGCGGTGAACGGGATGATCCCCAGCGAGAGGGACGCGAGCGGCATCACCGTCAGGAGATGGCGGAGCTGACCGCGCATCGCCTCGGGGTCGGCGGTGCGGAAACGCAGGACCGACTCCTCCATGAGGACGACGTAGCGGTGCCCGCCCTCGTAGAGGAACCGGGAGCGGGCGACGCGGGCGGCGACGGCTTCGGCGACGTCGTCGGGGGTGCCCTGGAAGCGGGTGATCTGGTTCATGAGGGCGGTCGCGAACGCCGGGGTCTGGAGGAATCCGGGCGGCACGTTGGAGAGGTAGACGCGGCAGATCCGGGTCTGCTCGTGCAGGTCGTACCAGTCCTGCTGGACCTGGCGCATGCCGCCCTGGTGCAGGCGGCGCCACTCCATGTACATCGAGTCGACGGCGCGGGCGGTGGCGATGAGGTCCTGCGCCTGGTCGTCGGCGCCGCACGCCGCGCACCAGGTCCGGATGTCCGCGTCCGAGGGCAGGGCGTCGCCCTTCTGGATCCTGGTCGTCTTCGCCGGATGCCAGCCGCACCGGGCGGAGAGCTCCTTCCCGGTGAGGCCGGCGTCCTTGCGCAGGTGCTGCAACCGCACGGCGAGCGCCTCGCGGGCCGACTGGGCGCTGGACGAGGGAGAGGTGGTCGTCATGGAGTGGCGGCCCTTGAGGTGCGTGGGTCAGATGCGGTAGTCGGCGTGCGGGGTGGCCAGGTCCCACACCGAGCGGAACGCCTCCGCGCACAGCTTGATGGCCTGCGGGTCCTCGGTGTGGTCGGGCTCCACGGCCTCGCCATCACCGGAGAAGACGTTGAACCGCACGACCTGGTCGTCGATGAGCCAGAAGTCGTTGCCGGGCAGGGCGAGAGTGGAGGCGCGGCGGCGCGGCAGCCAGCGGACCTGTTCACCGGCGCGGAGGTTGGCGTCGGTGATGGCGTGCTCGAAGCGGATGTACTCGGTGACGGGCTCGGACACGACCCGGGCCCGCCAGACCTTCACCCCGCGGGCCACGGTCCGCTCCACCAGCGGCAGCCACCCGCTCCAGTACGCCGAGTCGTCCGCAGGCACGCTCCCGTCCCGCAGGAAGGTGTCGTAGACCTCCCGCTCCTCCCCCACGGCGTAGACGTCGCGGAGCTCCAGGTGCAGGGCGTGCCGTTGGGCGGAGTCGAGCAGGTCCTCAAAGCTGAGGACGGGCGGCTTCTGCGGCATCGCATGCCTTCCTGATCTGGTCGATCATCCGCACCGAGAGCCGGATGACTCCCTCGTCATCCGCCGGCGGACTGTCCTGGCTGCACGCGGCCCGGGTCGTCGCGTCGGCGAACTTGCCCTGCAGAACCAGTTCCGGCCCCTCAGCGGCTTCGGTGTCCACCCACACCGCCGGACAGTTGCCTCCACCCGAGTTCGGGTCCGTACCGAAGAAAAGTAGCGCCATGATCGCCTCCGGAGAAAGCCAGTTGCGGGGAGTTGCGTACCTGACCGTCCCGCGCACCGGCACCCTCGGTCAAGAGTGCGTCACCACGGGCCCGGAGAACGCTGATCCCCCGGACCCGTGGTGCACCGGGCGGGTCAGGGCCGCCGGCGGAACCAGCCGCGGCCCCGGTCCGACTCGGGGTCGCTCTCCGGCTCCGGCGCGGCGGCCGCGAGGCGGGCGGCTTCGGCGGCGGCCTCCTGGTGGGCGACGTCGTCTGCCCGGCACGGGCCGCACACCGACTTGTCCCCGGCCCGTACGGCGGTGCGGTGCACGGTGATCTCCTCCCAGCGTTCGTCCGTGAACTTCCGCCCGCACCGCGTGCACACCGGGCGCTCCGCCTCCCGCTCAGCGGCCCGGCGCTGCTGGTCCTCCGCGTCGGCGCGCGCCTCCTGGGCGCGGTAGAGGGCGTGGCCGTCGGGGTTGTCGAGCGCGGCCCTCAGCGTCTGCTCGCCTGTGCGTCCCAGCCGCCGCCACACCGCCGCGTCGGCGCCGTGCTCCTGGAGCTGCTCCAGGGTGGTGACGACGACGGGCACCGCCTGGCGGTAGTCCCGCGCGGTGATGGCCTTCTCGTAGAGGGAGTCGTACCGGCGCGGCGCCCAGTAGCGGCGGCCGGCCTCCTCCAGCGCGGCGACCGCGTTGTCGACCTTCGCCTCGGTGGTGTCCGCGAACACGAACGCCACCGGGACCAGGCCCTCCCGTCCGGTCGGCGGGTAGAACCTGCGCCACAGCCGCTTGTCGTGGTCGACGTGCTCGATCGCGTCCGGCCGCGAGCGGACCAGGTCCACGGTGCGCTTGTCCGCGTCCTTCGGCAGCAGCCGGCCCCACTCCCAGTACCGGCGCAGCTTGACCACCAGGTCGTGCGCGTCCTCGCTGCGGCGGTCGATCTCCAGCAGCAGCACCGGCACCCCGGCCTCCGGCGCCCGCACCACCAGGTCCGCCCGCTGCACGTAGCCGTTGCCGAGCCGGTGCCCGATCTCCGTCTGAAAACCGAGCCGGTGCCCGATGCCTGCGCTGTGGAGTTCGGCGGCCGTCGAGGTGACCGCCGCGGCGTGGTCGTCGTAGCTGGCACCGAGCAGCTTCCCGGTCACCGGGTCGTACTTCTTCTCCCGCAGCGCCGAGACCCGTATGCCCTTCGGCTCCAGCAGCTTCTTCGCCTCACCGTGTCCGCGCTTGGTCAGCACCCACACCTGCCGCTGGTCCTCCCGTACCAACTCGATCCTCACCAGCTGGTGGTCCTCCAGATCCAGGAGGTTGTCCCGCACAAGCTTGTCGTGCTGGTTGCCCGGACGGGTCAGCTTCCACAACTGGTCGGGCGTAGCCCTCTGGAAGATCCCCAGCGCTTGCAGGAGTTCCCGGCGTCGAGGCCCGGTCGAAGTCCTCCGGTGCTGAGGCTGCCTTGCTACATCTACATGAGGGTTGTCGGACCTGCGACGACCCTCTGTCCGCCGGGTCTGACCTGCGGAAACGCCCGGTCCTTGGCGGCGGCGCGCGGAGGGGGTGATGGAGGGGCCCACGGAGGGGGTCTTCCTGGCCCGGAAAGGGGTCTGCTCGGGCCGGTCGGCGGTGCTCGCCACAGGGTGCTCCTGGAGGTGGGGCGGGCCTATCCCGCCATTCACCTTCTACAGGTGTCGTCCGCGGCGAGTTTGTGACGCCGATCTTGGAAAACCTCTCCGCCGTGACCACATCGTGATCAACCGGGAGGGGGGAGAGTTCTCCCCCGTCAGCGGCCGGACTCTGTCCACAGGTTCCCAGTTCGAGGGTGTCTTCGAGGCCGCCGCGATCAGCGCGGCGCCCCATACGTTCAGGAGCCCACCATGCCCGACACCACGCCGCTCGCCCCGATGATCCCGCACGCGGCCATCAGCGCCTTCAACTACCTCCGGGCCGTCCAGGCCGACGACGTCGACGCGGCCCGCGAGTTCGCCGGCGCCGAGCCGCGGATGCCCGAGCTGCTCGTCGACGTCGTCACCCGGATCGTCGTCCCGGTCACCGCGCTGCCCGGTCCGGAGGCGGGCGAGCCGTGCGCGGACACGTTCGCCCTGGAGGCCCTCGGGCGCGTCTTCGTGACCTCGCTGCTGGTCTGGGCGCAGGCAGGACCGGACGCGGCGGAGGGCATCGCCCGCGCGGTCATCGACTTCGCCGCGCAGTTCCTCACCGAGGACCACGAGGACGTCGCCGATGTCCTGCGCCAGCTGGAGGCCGTCGGCGTGGGTCAGGCCCTCGATGCGCACCCCGCACCGGCCGGTGCGCATCCGGTGCGCCTCACCGCCGTGTAGGGCGCACCGAGCCCGTCGGTGGTGCGCACCGCGCACCGCACCGCGCGCACCCGGCGCGCACCAGGTGCGGCGAGGGCATCGGTGGTGCGCGCACCAGCGCACCGCACCACCCATCGCGGTGCGCGTCACCGGCCGCGCCGCACCGCGACGGGCGCGCGCCACGGCCGGGCGGGCTCCCATATCACACACCCCCTTGTCCGCGACCTGACTGGAAGTCCGCACCGGGTCTGACAAGGGGAAACGTGCCGGGTAGCAAACATGGTCCGAGCGATGCGCGCCCGCCCACAACCCGGACAAGGGGTGGGCCGGCGGTGCGCGCACCGGTGCGGTGCGGCACACCGGGTTTCGCAACGGGATCCGGATCCAGCTATCGGGTGGCGATGAGGGCTTCGGTGCGGATCGTTTCCTCGTACCGGCCCGAGGGGTCGTATGCCAGGAGCGCGCGGCGCAGGTCTTCCTCGAAGGCTTCCTGCCGGTCCCCGAGCTGGGCGGGGGTGGAGTAGGAGTTGCTCAGCTGAAGGCCGATCAGCTCCTCCGTGCTGCGCACCACGATCTGGTCGAACGGCACCACTTCGACCGTCGGGAACGGGGAGCGCTCCACCGTGGTCTGGTAGGTCTGCTCCGGCTCGGGATATGTCCCGCTTCCGGCCCGGCGGGCCGTTCCGAGGTAGGCGGCTCGGACTTCGGCGACTACCGGGGCCCAGCCGGGCAGCGCGGTGGTGCCGGGCGGCCCGGCCGAGAGGATGACGATGCCGGCCTGCTCGGTGGTGACCCTGCCGAGGTCGTCCAGGACCTGGACGCGGTCCATCCAGTGGTACGACTTGGCCATGACCACCAGGTCGAGCGGCGGCAGGCATAGGGAGAGCAGGGCGTTGGAGTCGCCCTGCTGCCACCGGATGTTGTGGATGCCCCGTTCGCCGGCGAGCACCCGGCCCTGTTCGAGCATCCCGGCCGCCGGGTCGACGGCGACCACGGTGCCGGCCAGGCCGGCCAGCTCCAGGGCAACGGTGCCCGGACCGCAGCCCAGGTCAAGGACGTGCTGCGTACCGTCCAGGCCGAACCGGTCGGCGAGCAGTACGTACAGGTCGTCGGGGTACCGGGGGCGGAAGCGGGCGTAATGGTTCTCTGCGGAGACGAAGGCGTGCGGATCAGCGGTCATCGCGGACCTCCAGAACAGGGGAAGGGCCGGGGCTGCGCAGGGCGTGCCCGGGCGGGGTCAGCGGGCGAGGTTGGCGAGGTAGCTCTCGGTGGCGCTCCAGGGTGTGAGTTCGATGCCGAATCCGCCGGTACCGGTGGGGCCCTGGATGTGGACGAGGCGTCCGGACAGGTGGACGGTGTCGCCCTGGCGGAACGCGCCGGTGTAGGCACCGAGGTAGCTGCGCAGGTGTGTGATGCGGCGGGCGAAGACGTCGGCTTCGTCGATCGTGGACGCGATGACCGTCTCGATCTCGATGCCGTAGAGCGCCGGCGTCGCCAGGCCTTCGCGGTGATCGGTAATCCGGGCGAGCACGCTGATCTGCCCGACCTCCTGCGCGATCACGTCGTGGAAGGTCCGGTCGCCGTCGGCACGCAGCGGTTCGCAGTTGATGTGGGCCCCGGCCCCGGTGGTCAGCCCTTGCAGTTTCCGGGCCTCCTGGCGCAGCAGCATGTCGAAGGAGGACCCGGCCATGTACTTGGCACGGCGCAGGTACAGCCGGGTCAGGGTCTCGCCCTCGTATGGGTGGATCAGTGACCGCTGGGTGAACAGAGTCTGGGCTACCTCGTAGCCGCGGGGGCCGTAGCAGACCAGGTCGATGTCCGAGCGAGCGCCCGCTACGCCGACGAGGAAGGAGCCGGTGACGCCGATGACGTCGCCAGCCTCCTGGTCCACGATCCAGCCGATGATGGCGAGCAGGTCCTTGCTCACCGCAGAGCCGTCCAGCAGCTCGGGCGACTCGTGCAGGGTCGTCAGGGCTTGCCGGCACGAGTAGTGCAGGACGACATCCTCGCGGGGCACGCCGGTGATCACGCACCCGATCACGGGTGAGTAGACATAGCACTCGGGGCGGTCGGCGAGGATCCCGAACGCCTTCGAGACGACCGTGTTCTGCCGGTAGGTCTTTCCGAACAGCGTCCGGTCGCCGCGCTCGTCGGGGTAGTACTTCACGTACCCCAGCCAGTGCGAGCCCGGGTGGACGTCGCCGATCACCTTGAAGATGACGCCCGACCGGTCCAGGAGGTAGTCCCGGTCACGGACGGCCGGCAGCGCCCTGCCCAGCGGTGAAGCCTTCGAAGGTCGGGAAGCGGGCGGTGTCGATGTTCCCGGTGCGCTCATACTGCTCGAGTCCTTTCAGGAGGAGGTGGCGCCGGTACTGCCACTTCTGGTGCTTGTCGGCCCGGGCCGGGTCGGTCGGGCGCATCAACGCGAGGAAGAACAGGCTCTTGACCAGGAGGAACGCTCCCAGGTGCAGGCTGAGGGGCGGGCTGCCGGCGGACCGGGCCACCGAATCCAGCACCGCCAGGTACCGATCGCGCTGCTCCGAGGTGGCGGCGTAGCCCTTGGCACCGCCTTTGAAGGGGATGACTTCCAGGGCCAGGGCGACGTCGTATCCAAGCGGCGTCACGCCGTGGTGCTGCCAGTCGATGACTCCGCCGGTCAGGACGTTCGGCAGGCCATAGTCGAGGTGGCCCCACACCAGCGGCATCCCGGAGACCTCGTCCGTCGCCCGTGTGAGAGCCGCGCGGGTGCGTGGGGTATCGAGGTCGGGGTTTTCGGCGAAGACGTTGTGCGTCCAGCCCGCCTGCTCCACCCACTGCCGCAGCGCATCGGGTCCTCCGTCGACCGGGTGGGCGGCCTGGGCGGACAGCAGCCGGGCGGAGACCTCGGCGAGCTGGTCGACCACCTGGTCGGACAGCTCCCGCCCGCCGTCCAGGAAGGCCAGGGCCTGCTCGTGCAGCGACTGTTCGCCCAGGGACTCCTCGTCGACGAAGAATGTGCCGTCGCTCGACTCCCCGCACTCCAGGACCTGCGGCACCGGGTAGCCCAAGCCTGCGGCCATCTGCTGGAACGCTGCTTCGCTCCGCAGCGCCGCGCCGCCGGTGCGCCGGTATCGGGTGCCGTTGACCGAGACGTAGACCGCCCCGTCGGCATCGGCCGTCCTCTTTTTGACGAGTCGCCAGTCGGTGGCGTCCATCAGGGTGCTCCTCTCGTCGGGCCTGTGGGCCCGGTGGGGTTATCTCGGTCGGACAGGGCGCAGGCCAGCACCGGGGCGTCCGTCACCCAGCGCATATCACCTGCCGCGGCGCGGTGCCGCAGGTCGGTGAGGAGATCACCCGGGGGTGAGGCGGGCCGGGCGAGGTAGGCCCGGCGCAAGAACTTCAGCAGGGCGGGAATCCGGGCGGCGCTCACGCCGGAGCGCTCCCGGGCGGCGCACAGCGGCAGGTACCAGCCGGTGAACAGGTCCCGGACCGCCTGGGCGCGGTGCACCTCGTACAGCCGCTCGCTCGCCGCCGTCTCGTAGGGGATTTTTCCGTGCAGCGCGTACCGCAGTCGCATCGCGCCGTGCCGGCGGAACGGGGCGCCGTAGGCGGCCACGTTGGCCGCGGCGTTCTCGGTCACCGTCATCACCGGCCGCACGGACCCGAGTTCGTCGGCGGCGGCGAGCACCGCGACGTGCAGCCCGGCCCGCGGGTCCAGCACCATCCCCTCCAACCCGAGCGGTGCCAGATCCACACCGTGAGCCCGGGTCCGGGACAACACCAGCAGCCGGGGGACGTTGCGAGCGATGTTCAGCAGGTGATCCGGGGTCCGGGCGCCGGGTGCGTGGAAGTCGTCCCGTTCGAGCACCGGGCCGTGCGCGGTGCGGTCGAAGACCAGCAGCGCCCGGCGCGCTGCCCGGATGGTGCGGTGCCCGCAGGCGCGGCAGTCGCCCGCCGTGCCCGTGCCGGCCATGTGCCCGCAGCCGGCGCACAGCCCGACCTGCAGGTCCTGCACGGCCAGCGTCCCGTCGGCAAGCAGGGCCCGGACCATGGTCAGGGCCAGGGCGGTCACCCGCGGGCCGGTGTCGGTGAGCAGGCCAGCCGCCGGGGGCGGGCCGGGGGCGTACTTCGCTGCAAGCGTGCGGTCCTCGCGCTGCTGCCTGCCGACCGTGTCCCGGTCTGCCGCGCAGCGGTGGCGCACGTCCCCGGCGAGGGCGACGGTGTTCCACAAGTGCGGCACCGGCGCCAGGCCGAGCAGCGCGTTCAGCGCCTCGGCGAGCCGTATGCCCGTGGCCTTGCCCGGTCGCTCGGCGAGCGTGAAGTCGCCGTTCTGCACGGGCCCGTTGAAGTAGACAACGTCGTTCATCGCGGGCTCCCTTCTCAGCAGTCCGGTTCGGCGGCGTCGACCTGGCGGAAGCCCCCGCCGCGCCGCTCGTAGACCAGGACCCCCGCGTTGGGTGTCTTGCGCACCTGGGCCTCCTCCACCAGCTCGGTCACAGGCCTGCGCTCCAGCATGCTGCGCAGCGCCAGGATCGCCGTGTGGTGGGTCACGGCCACCACGGCCGGCGCGCGTTCGCCGATGCCTTCGACGAACGCCGTCGCCCGGCGCAGTACGCCGACCGCCAAGGACTCGCTGCCCTCGCCCGGGGGCGTCCACAGGTGCTTGCGGGTCTGGCGGTCCACCTCGCACGCGGGCCAGGTCGCGAACAGCTCACGCTTGGTCATGTACGTGGCGTCGCCGTAGTGCTGCTCGTTGAGCAGGGCGGTGACGTCGGCGGTCCGCCCGGGCAGCGCCAGCTCCACGGTGTCCAGGGCCCGCCGATACTGCGAGGAGTACACGTACGGGTCACGGCCCGCGAGGTCCTTGAGCGCGGCGCTCAGCCACTGGCACTGGCGGTAGCCGCGCGGCGTCAGCCCCACGAGGTCGCGGGACAGGGCGTGCGCGGCCGGGCTGGTCCACGGCCGGGGGTCCTGGTAGAAGCTGGTGTGCTTGGTCGCGTTCTCGATCGACTCAGCGTGGCGTACGACGGTGAGGAGCATGCGTCACCCCAGTTGAGGCTGGTGAGGATCAGGAAGGGCTGGCGGCGGGGCGGTCGTGGCCACGCCACTGGCTCGGTGTCGTGGTGGCTTCGGGTTTCCGGCAAGCCCGTGGGCAGCGGCCGGCGGTGGGATGGACCGCAACACTGACGGTACGTTAGAACTAGGACTATCTTGGGCAGCGCCGAACAAGCCGTCAATAGGGCTAGGACTGTCGCAGAAGGTTGTCCGAATCCGCATGAAACAGGAGGTACGGATGAGTAACCCCGCCTACCGGCAGATGGCAGCTGAACTGCGCGCCGCCATCGAGGACGGGACCTACCCGGCAGGCGGCACCCTGCCGAAAATCGTCGACCTCGCCCAGCGGCACAAAGTCGCCAAGCAGACCGCCCGCGAAGCTGTGGCCCAGCTCGAAGCCGAGGGCCTGGTCGACGTGATCCGCCGCCGCGGAACGGTCGTCCGCGCCCGGCCCGCCCGCCGGCGCCTCACCCGCGGCCGCCAGGTCCTCCGCGACGAACGCGGCTACTACTTCGACGCCTCTGCCCAGTCCTGGACCGCCCTGGAGCCGCCCGCCATCACCTGGGCACCCGCCCCCCGCGACATCGCCACCCTCCTCGGGCTCCCGGAGGGCGAAGAGCAGCAGGACGTTCTGGTGCGAGACCGCCTCATGGGCGAGGCCACCACCGGGACCCCGCTCCAGCTGGCCACCAGCTACCTGCCCGCCTCCCTCGCCCGCGGCACCCAGCTGGCCCAGAAGGACACCGGCCCCGGAGGCATCTACGACCTCCTCGAACAGATGGGCCACGCCCCTCTGTCCTGGGAAGAAGCCGTCAGCGCCCGCATGCCCACCCCCACCGAAAGCGACCGCCTGCACCTGCCCAAAGGCGTCCCGCTCCTGCGTATCACCCGCACCACCACCGGCCCCGACGGCACCGTGCTCGAGATCAACGACACCCGCATGTCAGCCGACACCTTCGACATCGGCTACGCCCTCACCCGGCACCCCAGCGCCCAACACCCGTGACAGCACCGGCCCCAGCCGGGCGGCGCCGCGTTCAAGCCGGAGTCGGGACCGTGCCGCCCCAGCGCAGTCGTGGCGCATGGTCGTGGTCATCCACTCCTGTGAGCGGTCGCGTAATTCGGCTCTGTCGACGATCTTGTGATGCCATCCGGTGGAACTGGGCATCTACCGGGTGTGCGATTCAAGGGATTTGGGGCGGTTACTGCCGCATTTGACAGGTGTGGCCATCGAGTCCGTCGAGCGGGTGGCTGGGGTGGTCACGTTTCGTGCGTCGTGTCGGACCCTGCCGGCGAGATGCTCGGCATGCAGGATGCCGTCTTGGCGGGTCCACGGCCGCTACCTTCGACGTCTCTCTGATGCTCCCATCGGCGGTGCCCCGGTCGTGATCGAGCTGACGGTGCGCCGCTTCAAGTGCCTCAACTCCCGTTGTCCGGCAGTGACGTTCGCCGAGCAAGTTCCGGGACTTTCCAGGCCGCACGCCCGGTACACCCCGCTGCTGCAGGCGGTTCTCACCTCGATCGCGCTGGCGCTAGCGGGCCGTCCCGGGGCACGGCTGGCCGCCGCGCTGAGCATCCGGGTTGCGAAGGACGCCCTCCTGCACCTGTTGCGTGCCGTTCCCGAACCGCCTTCGCCCCAGGTCAGGGTGTTGGGAGTCGACGACTTCGCGCTACGCAAGGGCAATTCGTACGCCACCCTTCTCATCGACCTGGAGGCCCGGCGGCCACTCGATGTGCTGCCTGGGCGGGACGCCGCGCCGCTGGCTGCCTGGCTCCGCAGACATCCCGAGGTAGAGATCATTTGCCGGAACCGGGCCGGCGCCTACGCGGAGGGCGCCCGCATCGGCGCCCCGCAGGCCCAACAGGTCGCGGACGGGTGGCACTTGTGGCGGAACCTCGCCGAGGCGCTGGAGAGCACCGTCGGCTCCCACCACGGCTGCATCCGGGCCGCGTTCGCGACACCCCGGGTCGCCACGGAGCCGACCGCGGTGGGTCAGGTCACGAAGGCGCCCGCCGCCGAGGCCGTGCCGTTCGTGCCGCAGGACGGGACACTCGACTACCTGGGGCGCCCCCGGCGCCTGGTCGTCCGCACCACGGAGCGGTACGAGGCGGTGCAGCAGCAGCTGGCCGAGGGTAAATCACTGCGCGCCATCGGGCGGGAGCTACGGCTTGATCACTCCACCGTGCGTCGTTTCGCCCGTGCACAGAGTCTCGAAGAGCTGCTGGTCAAGGCCACCAACCGAGCGACCCTGGTGGACGCGTTCAAGCCCTACCTGCACCAACGGTGGCTCGACGGCTGTCACGACATTCCCCAACTTCATCGTGAACTGCGCGAGCGAGGCTTCACCGGAGATGTCCAGTACGTCCGCCGCTACTTCCGCCCGTTCAAGAAGCCTCACAGCCCTCTGCCCAAGGACCCGCCCGCACCTCCTCCCGAACACCGACCAGCTCCGAAGCCCCGCCGCGTCGTCCGCTGGATCATGACGAACCCTGGGCACCTCGCCGAGGGCGACGCAGCTGAGCTCAAGGAAATCCGGGCCGTCTGCCCCGAACTCGACGCCGCTGCACGGCACGTCCGCGACTTCGCCACCATGATGCGCGACCTGCGAAGTGACCAACTACCCGACTGGATGGCCCGCGTCCTCGCCGACGACCTGCCGGCCCTGCACTCCCTCGTCAACGGCCTGCTCCGCGATCTCGACGCCGTGACTGCCGCGTTATCCACCACGTGGAGTTCAGGCCAGGTCGAGGGACATGTGACACGCGTCAAACTTCTCAAGCGCATGGGATTTGGCCGCGCCAACCTCGATCTCCTCCGCAGTCGCGTACTCCACAGTCCCTGATCTTGCCGACATCACGAGATCGTCGACAGAGCCGAATTACGCGACCGTCCACAACCCATCGCCCGCATCGTGCGGGAGTTCAAAGAAGCCACCGGGACCGGGGACAGCACGGGGGACTGACGCACTCCCCGCGGCAAGACGCACCCCGCACGAGGGCCGCGCGCGGCCGTTAGAGTGACAGCGGCCGGGGCGGGTGGCTGGCTCATGCCGGTGACGGAACACCGGCCCCGGCCGCTTTCAGGCCCACTACCGCCGCGATGACCGTCAGCGCCTGGCATCCGGGAAAGTTCTTTTTCCATGCGACCCATCCTTCGCCGACCCGGCACCGCGTGCGTTTGCCCCATGCGGGTGGGGCCGATACCGGCGGCCGTGTCCTGGGAACGGCCGCGGGGTTGAGCCTCTGACGCGGGCGTCCGCCCCACGGGCCCGCGCCACTTGGGGCCCTGTACGCCCGCCCGGCCCAGGGCCCCGCTCCTCCACCGCGAACGTCACCGTCGATGCATCCGCAGAAGGCGCTGCTCTCCCCAGTCGCCTCCCTGGTTGTGCCAGTGCGTTCGGCCCGACGAAGCCGGAATCGGGGCAAGCAGGCGCGCGAACAACCGAGTAGCCCTCTGTCGAGCAAGGACGGCGCCCAACCGGGGTTGGGCCGGGGCGTCTCCAGCGCTTACCTGGTGGGGCTCCGGGCGCCGGTGTCAGTTCAGAACTTGCACCTCGCGCACGTCGACTGTGAACGGCGTCCGACGTACTTCGGTGAATTCACCACCGTCTCCGAGGGCCGGTGCCTGCCATTTCACGGTCCATGTGGCCGTCGCCGTCCCGGCGTACTTCCCGCCGCTCTGCGTGGTTGACGGGCCTTTGTAACGGTGCCCGCAGTCCGGTGACATGGCCTTGCCTTGGGAGGCATCGTATGGGGTGCCAGGGCCGGTGCAGGTGATCGTGGTGCCGTCGCCCATGGCCCACGCGATGGACGACACCTCGGCCCGCGCCGTGACCGTGACACCGCCCGCCGTGGCCGACGCGGTGTTCGGCCCGAACGTTGTCGGACTCTGCTGCACCCACATCCACATCGGCATCCCGACGACGTACCGGCCGCCCGCGCGGGGGCTGGCGACATCAGGACCCACCAGCTTCATGGAATCGACCGCGCGGCGCGCCACCAGCTCGGGGTCGATCGTCGGTGCGGCAGGGCCCGCCGCGCCGTTCGCCACGAACACGACGCCGACGCGGCCCGTGTCCGGGCACTCAACCTGGTACACCGCGCCGTCCTTGGCGGTGTGTCCCTCCCAGCCCAGGTTCTCCGGCGGGGGCGGGGGGTCGAGTTTGGTGTAGGTGCAGGGCTTGGCCGTGCCTCCGCCCCCGTGGCTTGCCGGGGTGCCGGCCGTGGTGTCCATGCCACCCGAACCGCCGGACCCCGGTGCCGCCATGTCGTCCGAGGCGCACACCGTGACGTCCATGTCCGAGCCGGCACAGATGCCGCCGCCGGTGCCGTCGGCGTGCGCGGCCGGGGCGAGAACACCTACCAGGCACACTGCGGCCGACACCGCCCGTCTCAGCATGTGCGGGCTCCCTCCGGTGTGTAGGTGGTGACGATCCACCCTCCCGGCCACTTCTCCAGACCGGCCGTCGCCACGTACCGGCGCGGCTGGTTCGTCGGCAGGGGCACCACTGCCTTTTTGCGGGTGTCGTACGTCTCGCGCGACGACAGGTCGATACATGTTGAGACGGACGCCTTGGGTGTCTTGGCCGTCAGGTCGAGCACCGTCACTGCGGCGCCTGTCTGCTTGCTCCCCCCGCGCACGACCGTCCCGGCCTCACGCATCCGGGCCAGATCGATCCGGATCTTTCCTAGCGCGTCCAGCGTCGCGTACTTTTCCAGCTGAGTGCCCTTGGCATCCGCCTGGGCATACGCCTTCGTCCGCTCCGCCCACATCGCATCGAACGCGGTGAGCACCGCCCTCTTCTCGGCTGCCTTCGGATCAGCCGACGCCATGGGAGACGCTGAGGTCGTCACGGCCGCCGGAGGCGCAGAGGACGCCTTGTCGTCCTTGCCGTTGCCGCCGCATCCAGCGAGCGCGAAAGCGAGCGCCACGGCGCCGCCGATCGCGGCCGCGCCATGCTTCTGTCGAGCCGTCACCATCGGGCCACCCCCGTGCAGTCGCGAACAGAACCGGATCACCGTAACGCGCAGAACAGGGCCAGTCACAGGAGTTCCCAAGGCAGTTGAGTAAGCGAGCCGCCCGCAAGGCACTCACCTCTTCGTACGGTCGGCTATCGGTCTGCGATCCGGCTCGGATAGGTGCGGGGATACCGAAGGAAAAGAGCTGGGCAGCCGAGGCGACCAGCCGCCGCCCTGCCCTCCTCTGTGAAACTAACCTCCTCCACGACTATCGCGTGTAAGAAGGTGTCGGCGTCGCAAACAGCCTTGCCCAGTAGGGCTGACCAGCGGAGACGACCAAGATCGCGAAAATACGGATCCAACCCTCGGCAGTGGTTTCGGTCCACCTCCGATCCAACGATCGAACCACCAGTACAGCCAACTCTCGGATCAACGTGCCAGCCTCGCAGTCCTGCCCTGCGGCCGACCATCTTGGCCGCGGCAAGAAGCTGATCGTGGTCCGCACGTGGCCACCTGCCTAGCCACGCGGCGCCGTCCCCCAGCCGTCAGTGCGTAGCCGCGGGCCGGGGCAGCAGGCTGTGGAGGAGTTGGGCGGTCTCCGTCTCCATATCGAGTTCATCGCCTGGTTTTTCGCCTTCGTTGACCTTGGCGAGGTTGGCGGCGGCCTGACGGAGGGCGTCGATGTCGCCTGCGGCATGGTGGGCAAGGAAGATCTGGCGGTGGAGCAGTTCATTGTCCGCGGCTGCGAGCAGTCCCCGGCGTGCTGCCCAGAGCGCTCCGGGGATGTCGCCCGCTTCCCGGCAGCGTGTGGAGAGTTCGGCGGCTGCGTGCCCGATCGCCGAGATCATGTCCTCGATGACGGGTACCGCCCACTCGTATCGGCCGGGGTCGGTGGCGGCGAAGGGGCGGCCGCGGACGAGGGCAAGGGCGCGGCGTAGGGCAAGGTTGCCGTCTTCGGTGTCGTCAGCGTGGCCGGTGCGGGCAAGGTCCTGGAAGCGGGACCAGTCACAGGTGACTCGGGGGCCGAGCCGGTAGCGGGCGTCGCCGGTCTTGCTGATGCGCGGGAAGTGCTCCTGGCCCAGCCAGGAGCGGGTGCGGGAGACGGCCTGATCGCGGCGGGCGCTGTCGCGGCGCTTGGTCGGCCACAGGGCATAGTCGACGGCGTGGCGGTCGGCTCCGGGGTTCAGGGCAAGGAAGGCCGCTAGTTCGATGCTGCGGCTCATGCGGTTGGAGTCGACTCGTTTTGAGGTGCCTTCCACCGTGAGCGGGCCAAGGAGGAGCACAGTCGGCCCGTCGTCTGTCTCGGTTGTGGCTTCGGGGTCCGGTGTGCCGTGGGGCGTCCGGGCGGGGTTGGGGACGCTGGCATGGATGGCCCGCGTCGGGGCCGCGCAGGGCACGCTCGCGGTCGGCTGGGTGGTTGCGGGGGCCGCTGGTGTGTCGCGGCCGGCAAGCACATCTTCGAGTGAGAGCCCCGTGTTCCCCTCTTCCCTTCCGCTGTCCTCCTTGCCCGCTCGGTCGTCGTCATCGGAAGCGTGGTCGTCCGGGTCGGCGTACTCGGCGGGAAGCCCGTACTCGCCTTCGGCTTCCTCGGTTTCTTCAGCATCGACGTCCTCGGCTGGGTTCTCGAGTGGTTCGTCGGCGTCACCGGAGTATGCGTCCAGGCCATCGGATTCGTCGTCGAGGTCGGCGTAGGTGCCTGGGGCGGCAGGCACGTCGGCCGTGCTGGACGCCAGAGTGAGGATCTCGATGGAGTCGCTGAAGTGTTCGTCTCCCAGGGCTTGCAGGCGGATCGACAGACCGGAGCCGGGCAGAACGATCATCGTGTCCTTGTCCTGGCACACCAGCGTCCAGGCGCCTTCAACGGGGCCGGCCGTCGGATCGGCCGGCGCTGCGAGGGTGGTGATGACGGCGGCCGCCGTACGGGGCTCGTCGGCGAGCAGCTCCAGTAGATGGTCGGTGTCGGCGCCGGGGGTGGGCTGGTCGGCGAGCACGATGTGCGGGGTCCAGGAGTCGCCGCCGTCCTCGCGGAGCCGGGCCTCGCGGAGCGAATCGGTGTCAAGAGCGTTGAGAGCACGGCGCTGGCCTTGGGTGTGCAGCGCCAGCTCGTCGGCGGCCGCCGCAAGTTCCCTCGTGCGGGCCGCTCGTTCCGGTACTGCGTCTTCGAGTCCTGGTGTGGTGTCGCCGAGGAGGGACAGTTCCAGGTGGCCGGGCAGCGGAGTGTTGGCGAGTTCGACGGCGATGGCCTGGAGTGCGTGCCGGGACAGGGCAGGGTCACCCGTGAGCTGGAGGACGCCGACATGTTCGAGGTCGATGAGGACGAGGTGGCCTTGGTCGTCCCAGCCGAGGGAGACGAGGGCGGGGTAGGGAGCCTGGGTCTGGGCGCGGGATTCATCGTCGGCCAGGGCGGGGTGGGAGGCCGGGCAGGTCCACAGGTCCTGTCGGCCGGCTGCCGCGGTGAACGGCTTCATTGGCACGGTGTCCTGGGCAAGGTGGAGTTCAACGCGAGCCTCATGGAGGACCACGGCTTCGATGACCGGTAGGGGGCGCCCGGCGGCGGCCAGGTTGAAGGCAAGGGTGCGTAGCGCGCGGTCCAGCAGATCGAACCCGGTGGGGTGCTGGTAGACGCGCAGGCTGTACTCGGTGTCGGCCGCGCTGCCCTGGGGCATGGGGATGCGCCGTCCGGGGCGCAGGCGTCGCTGTTGTACGCGTCGGCGGAGTGTGACGGTGGTGATGAGAGCTGCGGCCATGAGGCCGACTCCTGCGGCCACGGCCGTGACCGGAACGGACGTTTCGTCTGCCGCGTGCGGGGAGGAAGCGGGCGGCGGGGTGTTGTGCTGGCTCGGGGGCGCGGGCGCAGAGGTGCTCGGAGCCGGGACCTCGGTCTGCGTGGGGTGCGCCGGGCTGGCCGAGGGGTTCGGCCGCCGGGACTGGGGCTGCCCGGCATCCGTCCCGGAGGCCTGGTCCGGGACGCTGGGGCTCGTGTCGCCGTGGTGGGGCGGCGAAGAGGGGCCGGGGGCCGGTGGTGTGGTGGGGTGCTCGCCGGTCCTGCCAGCGTGGGCGGGAGGGGTGGTGGTGCCCGCCTTCGGGAGGGTGAGGTGCTGTCCCGGATAGACGAGGTCGGGGTCGGTGAAGTGGTGGCCGCCGGGCTGCGCCTCCCCCTGGTTGGCCTCGAAGATCTCGCGCCACTTGTCCGGGTCGCCGTACGTCTTTCCGGCGATCAGCGAGAGGTTTTCACCGTCTTGGACGGTGTGCTCCGAGGCCTCGCCTGCTGGGTGGCTCGCTGCGGTATCTGTGTTCTTCTCCCCCTGGTGCTCGTCCTGGCGCTCCCTCGCTGGGGCATTCGGCGCGGACGTCGGGGATGCCGGGGCGGCGGCCGCGGTGGTGCGGGCGTCGGCGGGGAGCTTGATGACCGCGCCCTGGGGCAGGTACTGGTCCCCCGCCGCGATGTGCGGCACGTCCGGGTTGAGGGCGGCGATGTCTTTCCACCGCTGGCCGTCGCCGAGGTAGGTGACGGCCAGGTCCCAGGGCGCCTCAGTAGCCGACGTCACGGTGTGGGTGGGCCAGTTCGCCTCGTCGCTGGGAACGGCGGCCGTGCTTGCGCTGGCCGACGGGCTCGGGCTTGCTGTGCCGGCGGTGTGCACCGCAGGGGCGGCGACAGCCGAGGCCGGGGTGGCGGCCGAGGCTGCGGTCGGGGCGAGCAGCACGATGGAGCCGATCAGGAAGCCGGCCAGGGACTGCAGTCCGCCCAGACCGCGGATGCGGCGCGCCGAGCGGCCGCGCAGGAGAGCCACGGTCTCCAGGAGCGCTGAGCCGGTGAACGCCGCCCAGGCCGCCCAGCCGATGAGGGTGAGGACGACCAGGAGCAGGGAGCCGTCGTCCTGCTGGGTGAGCAGGTCCCAGCCGCCGGTGAGTTCGCCGGGCTGGTGGCCGACCTTCAGCAGGAGAAGGGGGAGGCCGGCGGTTAGGGCGAGGAGGAGGGCCAGGCCGGCCGCGGCGCGCAGGAGCCTGCCGAGCAGGCGCAGGGGTGCGGGGGTGGGGGGTGCCATCGCGGTCAGCCTCCAGCGGCTTGGGTCTGCAGGTGAGCGTGGGCGGTGCCGGTCACGTTGATCGTGGAGCGGCCCACCAGCTGGGCGAAGAGGGTGGTGTAGGTGGCGTGGACGGTGACGTTCAGAGTGCGGCCGTCGTCGCTGACGCTGACGTCGCCGGACACGTTGCGGGCGGCGAGGTAGTCGCGTGCGGCGCCGGCCGCGGCGCTCGGGTCGACGGTGATGGCGGTGCCCTGGACGGCCTGGGCAGGGTCGAGTTGCTGGCCGGCGGTGCGGGCGGCTTCCTGGGCCAGGGAGGTGGCACGGTTCGCGGCGTTCAGGGCGCCGCCGCCGTCGACCAGGAGTCCCAGCACCATCAGGATGGCGAGGGCGGCCAGCGCGAAGAAGATCGACATCGAGCCGCGGTCCCCGCCGCGCGGAGTGAGCGCGGCGCGACGGCGGACGGCCCGGAGCAGCGCGGTGATCACGTGCGTGAACCCAAGCACTGTCGCGCGCTCACTGCACGGCCTCCATACTTCGGTTCGTACTCCATGGACCTTCAGAATTCCCGAACCCAAGAGCTCTGCCTCTGTATGTATCGAGCGGGCTCGTCCAGGACGAGTGGAGTGTCTTGGATCCAGGCAGGCCCGGCAGCCCGATGTCGGACAGGTCCGCGACACAGGACACGGACGCGGTCACCGTCGCATCCACGCCGACCTGTTGGGCGTAGCCGGCGGTGTCGACGGTCACGGTGGAGATGCGGCAGGTGACGCCGTCGCCGGTAAGGCTCCGGTCCGCTGCGGCTTGGGCCTTGACCTGGGCGCTGGCGGCGTCGCGCTCGAGGGAGGCGGCGCGGGCGGCCGCGCGGGCGGCGGAGTCGACCGCGCCGTCGGCGTCGGTGACCCGGCCGAACGCGATCATCAGGAGGAGCAGGGCGATGAGGGCGGGGGCCAGCACGGCGGTTTCCACCGCGTAGCTGCCGCGGTCTTCCCGGGCGGCCCGGCGTGCCCTGGCCAGCGGGCGCCGCTTGGGCGCGGGGGCATTCACGGGGCGGTCCAGACTTCGACAGGCGCGTCAGCGTGCTGCGTGACGTTCAGGTGCAGGCCGGGAACGAGAGTGGCGACGCTGCCGTGGACAGTGATGCGGATCTGGCCGGCGCTGCTCCCGGCCGAGGACACGCTGGAGCCTTGGACGCTGCCGCCGAACTTCGCGAGGAAGTCCTGCGCCTGGGCGACACCGTCGCCGGGGGTGGCGCCGAACTGGCGGGCCGCCTCGACGCCTTGGCGGGCGGCGGACTGGGCGACCTTCCGTGCGTGGTAGTACAGACCGACCTGGATGGCGGTGAAGGTGAGCAGCAGCACGACGACAGCCAGAATCGCGAACTCCACACTGCCCACGCCGCGGTCCCGGTGCAGGTCATGCAGACGGTGCCGCATGCGTTCGTGGACTCTCATCAACCCGCTCCCCCTCTCCTGCGCTGCTGTACTGCCGCTCGTTGGTGATTGTCGGTCAGCCGCCGTTGATGATGCCGATCTTCTCGGCGACCTTGGTCTTGATGGCGAGGGCGATGGCGCCGGCCACGACGATGAGGACGGCCGCGAAAACGGCGACCTCGGTCGAGGACTGGCCTGCGTCCCGGGCCACCTGCATCTGGTGCCAGCGGGTACGGAGCAGAGCGGTCAGTGCTCGGATGTCCATGCTGATTCTCCTGGGGTTCAGTTGCCGAAGAGGCTCTTGACGAAGGGGATCTGCGGGAGAACGAAATAGAACACGATCGCCATCACGAGCAACACGACGATCATGAGGGACTGCTCAACAGATGCGTGCCCGGCGTCCTGGCCGGCCGCGTTAGCTCGGCTGCGGCGGCCTGAAGTGAGCGGAGCACGTAGGCGGAGGTTCACGAGGGTCCTTGTCGTTCAGCTGCCGAGGATGGTGACGGTCAGCGGGATCATCACGAAGGCGAGCATGAGGATGACGGCGAAGGTGACGGGCAGGACCATCGCCGCGCTGGCGGCGTTGGCCTGGCTCTTGGCGTCGGCCAGCAGCGCGACACGCAGCTGGCGGGCCTGGGCCTGCAGGGTGGTGTAGACGGCGGCGCCCTCACCGGCCAGGGCCAGGGTGTCGGCGGGGCGGGTCAGTTCAGGGATGTCGAGCTCGTCGCCGAGCTGCTTGAGTGCGTCCCACACGGTGACGCCGGACAGGTCGGCCTGGGCGAAGACGCGGCGCATGCGGGCGAAGATGAACCCGTCGCCGACCTCGGCGGTCTTGGTCAGCGCCTGGGCTGCGCCCGAGTTCGCGATGCGTGCCAGGGCGACCCGCTCGAGGTAGGAGGCAACCGCGTGGCGCACGATCAGGCGGGTGGCGGCAGCTTCACGGCGCAATTCGATCCTGGGCCAGATCCACATCAGGGCGGCCAGGCCCAGGGAGAGGAACAGCGGGATCACGTATGGGAAGGGCGCACCGGCCAGCGCCATCAGGGCCTGGAACAGCTGGGGGAAGAGCAGTCCGCCGAGCGAGAACAGCACGCGGCGGCCGAGGAATTCGGCGGGTGACTTCCGCAGGAGCGCCAGGTCCTTCACTGGCAGCGCCAGGCGGCCGCCCCACTCCTCGAGGAGCCTGGTGCCGACCTTCTCGGCGACGTTGTCCGGGGCGGCCGAGTCGGAGGAGGCGAGCTGGAGGGCCGGGGCCTTTTCCGCATCAAGGCGGTCGAGGACCGCATTCAGGTCGGGTTTCGCTGGCCAGGCCGCTTTCACGGCCAGACCGACCAGGGCGCCGGCCGCCGCCGCGGGCAGCACCGCGTTCAGCGGGATCATCGGTTTCCTCCCGAGGCGAGGTGCTCGGCCGGCCGGGGCACCGAGTGAATGAGGGGGTCGAGAAGGCGGGGGTTGGGGGCGGTGCGGGCGTAGCGGCGCAGCCAGTTGAGGTTCATCGCGAAGAAGCCGCCCAGCACGGCGAGGGCGATCTGGCCGATCGGTGACTGGTACCAGCCCGCCCAGGCCTTGTTGAGCATGCAGCCCAGGACCACGCAGAACACGACCAGCGACACGATGCGGGCACTCTTGCGGGTCTTGGACCGGTCGGCTTCCACATCCCGGGCATCCTTGGCCTGCTGGTCGATGTTCAGCGCGAGAGCTTCGAGGGCATCGGCCAGTCCCTCGCCCTTGTAAACGGCGTGGGACTGCATCAGGAGCACGACGTGGTCGACGACACCGTCGCCCAGTTCGTCGGCGAACAGTGCGAACGCAATATGGGCATCCATGCCGGCGCGCAGCCGCTCCGCCAGCCGACGCACATAGGAGGCGATGGGGCCAGGTGCGGACTTGGCGGAGGCCTGCACGGTTTGGGACAGGCTGATGCCGGCGGTGTGGACACCGGCCAGGTGGTTGAGCCACTGCGCGATCGCCTCCAGGCGCTCGATGCGCAGCTGGGCGGCGGTGCCGGGGTTGAGAATGTAGGGCACCCCGAGGACGACGGCGCCGGCGAGCAGACCGTGGACCGGCCAGCCCGTCCACGCCCACACCCCCAGCGCAACGATGACCGCAGTGGTGACCAGATGGCGCCAACGCTGTTGCCACTGCTCGGGCAGCTCCGCCTTAGTCCGCCGGATGCGCCCGGCCATCCTGGACGGGGGTTTGAGGGGGTCGGGGACACGGCCGCGGATCTCCCGTACGGCGGCGAAGGCCACCACGACAGCGAGGATCGCGCAGCACGCCGCGACCAGAGCGAGTTGAGCAGTCGTCACCAGCGCCCCCAGGTGAGTGAAGCGGTCGTCAGGGCGACGACGAGCCCCTGTTCGGGAGTGGTCATCGTCGGCCCACCGTCTGCAGAGGCGGGCCCCAGGCCTTCGTCGGGTTGTCCATCAGCCATTCGCGCCGGAACAGGCCGGTGAGCTCCAGGTCGTCGATGAAGGACGGCATGTTCTGGTAGATCGCGCGGCGTTCGCCCGCGGTGGGGGCGAACAGCTGGGTGGTGGTGGGCCGTCCGCCCTCGCCGACCACGTCGTGGACCTCGTGGATGTGGGAGACGAAGCGGTGCTTCCTGCCGCCGATGCCGGTTTCGTTGAGGTAGCTGATGTAGACGACGACGTCGATGGACGCGGCGATCAGGTGGTGGGCGGCCTCGGTGGCCATGCCCGCCTCGGTGCACAGCTGCACCAGGCGGCTGATGATCGCGTGGGGGCGGCGCACGTGAAGCGTGCACATCGACCCGGACCCGCCCGCCGACATCGCCTGGAGCATGGGCAGCACCTCGGTGCTGCGGACCTCACCGACGATGACCCGCGAGGCGTTGTAGCGCAGCGCGGTGGAGAACATGTCGGCGATGCTGATCTCACCCGCCAGCTTGTCGCCCTGCCGCTCGCCGTTGGACTGCCTCGCCTCGAAGGCGAAGGTGAGCGGCCCCGGCTTACGGCCGGGTTCGTCCAGGTAGAGCTCTCGGTCCGACTCCAGGGTGACCAGCCGCTCGAAGGCCGGGATCTCCCGGCCCAGTCCGCGCACCAAGGTGGTCTTGCCCGAGCCCATGTCACCGACGACCAAGATATTCAGCTTGGCGTGCACGCACGCGACGAGGAACGCCTGAAGCAACGGGTTGAGGGTGCCCCACTGGACCAGTTCAGCCAGTCCGTCGTCACGGACGCGATGCTTGCGGATCACGACGGACGGCCGCGTCGTAAGGGTGGACGCCGTGACACGGGACCCGTCGGGCATCCGGAATCCCACCATCGGCGTTGCGGGGGTCAGACTCCGCTCGCCGTGACCGGAGAGGCTGGCCATCCGGTTGACCCACGCGACGAGATTCTCGTGCGACTCCGTGACCCGCTCCACCGTGCGGCGGGGCCGGTCGTAGTACTCCACGTGCGCGGTCAGCCCGTCGACCATGACGTCCTCGACGCCGTCCTCGTCCAGCAGGGACTGCAAGCGGCCGCCACGGAACATGGCGTCGAAGACCGCGTTGCCTATGGTTCGTTCCTGCTCGACGGTCAGCGGGACGTTGCCCTGACCCTGGGCATGCAGGGTCGCATACTGGGCGACGGCCTGGGTGGCCAACGAACGCGCCAGGGCGCGCCGGTCGCCCTCCTCCATCAGGCGTGCCGGATCGGCATCACTCAGCGCCTTGGATACCTCTACCTGGAGGGCCTCAATGTCCGCGTAGGCGATGGGCAGTTCGCCCGGCATGCTGGCCAGGCTGGGTACGTGGGCCGGGCTCGCGACGGGTGGCGTCGGGCGTACCGGGACCGGCTCGGCGGCCGGCGCGGGAATGCGGCTGGTGGTCAGGTGCCCGGCGAGCAGGCCGGCGAGTTCGTCACGGCCCATGGGCGCGGGGCCGCCCGCTCCGGGGCGCTGGTGGGTGTCAGCCATGCGGGACTCCCTTGCGCTTGTGGTTGAGCCGTTCCAGCACGCCGGCCAGCTGCGTGCTCGCGGGCTCGGGCGCGTACTGGCGCTGAACCTGCCGGCGGGCGGCCACAGCTTCGAGCTGCTGGGTGGCAGTGCGTGCGTGGCGGAGCAGTTGGCTGCGCTTGTATCCGCGTGGTTGCGGCCCGCCCTGGGTCAGGTAGGTGGCGCTCTCCGGATCGAAGGGCAGCGCGGCCATCACGGGCAGCTTGAGGGATTCGGCGACCTGGTGGGCCCGGTAGGGGCCGGATTCGATCAAGAGCAGGCCCAGTGCGTCGGATCCGCTGCCGTGCTCGGATAGTTCGGCCGTCAAGGGCTTGAGGAGGTGACGGGCCAGGGTGAGCGACTGGTCGGTGCCGCGGACCACGAGCAGGACGAGGTCGGCCTGGTGCAGCAGCGGGGCCGGGGTAAGGGTGGGGTGAAGTCGGCCGGCATCCAGGGCGAGGCGGCCGGCGTCGATGAAGACGTCCTGGCTTGCCTGGGTAGCCAGAACCCGCATGATGTGAGCGAGTGAGGGCCAGGTCCGGCTCAGTGCCGCGGCCTGGGCGGGGTCGGTAAGGCCGGGCAGCAGCTGACGGTGGCCCGCATCGTCCAGCGGCCACAGGTGGGAGGCGAAGGCGTTGGCCAGGGCGTCCGGACCGACCCGTTCGGCCTTCGCCAGGTGGTACAGGCCGAACCCGGCACTCACCTCGTTCTGCAGGAACCCGGACCGGATGGTGCCGCCGGATGGATCGCACTCGGCGAGCGTGGTGGGGCGGCCCGAGGCCAACGCGAGTGCGAGGGCGCTGGTGGTGACGCCTGAAGATTTGGCGGAGACGAGGGCAGTGACCGGCATCAGCTGCTCCGCGGCTGGCGTACCAGGGCGATGTGTCCGGTCGATGCCCGGGCCGCCAGCAGCGGCCCGACACTGGTTTCGACGGCGAGGTTGACGACGACGGTGCCCGAGGCATCGGGCCGGCTGACACTCACCACCGCGGCGGAGATGGTCTGCGGCGGTGTTTCGCTTTTGCCGCCCGCCTGGTCGGACTGTCCGGGGGTGGTCACCGCGAGGACCTTGTCGCCGGGAGCGAGGGTGCCGGCCGGGGCCTGGCCGGGCTTGACCTGGACACCCACCTGCTGCTGGTTGTCCCCGAGTCCCGATCCGACGCCGAGCTGCGAGGCGGTGAGCAGGCCGCCCTTGCGCAGGTCGACTGCCGGGCGCTTGCCGACGACAGCGGTGCGGTCGGCAGCGGGCATCGGCGCCAGCGCGGCATCGGCGGACACCTCGGCCACGATCAGGTCCGCGTCCGTGATCGCCTGACCGGCAGGAACGTCACGGGCGATGGCCAGCACCTTGACCCGGTCGCCGGCCGAGGTGACGGCGGCGGCCGCGCCGAGCCCGGCCACCACGGCCAGCACGATGCACAGTGCCGCCACCGACCAGCGGCGCTGCCGCTTGACCGGGGCCGTCGTGGTGATAGGCAGATCGGTGCGGACGGGGCTGGAAGGGCGTGGCACCGGCGGAGCGGCGGGGGATTCCATACGGGGTCGTGCCTCTCTCAAACTCAGTGACGGGTTGGCTTGGTGAGGACCTGGACTTCGGCCACAGTGATGCCCATGGCGCTCATACGGGCCTCGGTGAGCTGGCCGGTCTGCCCGCCGCCGGTCCAATCAACTGCCACAGGCAACATCCCTGGTCACCTACGTTACGCAAAGATTTGCCAACAGCACAGCCCGTTATGCCAGTTCAGGGCCTCCGACATCTGTCTAACCGTCGCCCGTCACCGGAGGGGCCATTGGACAGGCTGCCTCAACCCCAGAGCATGCACAGACACAGGGCCCTCCCCCGGGGCCTTGCGTCTTGTCGTGGCCCGGATCGGATCTGCCATCGGCGCGGACCATCCGGCGCCGGGCGTCTTCGCAGGCTCCCCCGCCGCAGTTGGCACGGAAGCTCTGCAGCTCTCCCCGTTTTCGCGTAGCCGAACAGGAGGAGCAGCGCCTGTCGGTTCAGGTGGTTCTGCTGGTGAAGGCCTGCGTGGCCTGCCAGTTGTCGAGTTCTGCCTGAAGTACGGCGCACGCCCGCTTGGCTTCCATCTCCTCACGCATCTGCTCTAGCCACCCCTGGTCCGGCCAGCACACAGTGGCGGCCTCTTGGCGGGCCGCCAAGGGGCGGTTGGATGCGCGGGCCGCGTAGATCTGCCGGGGGCTGGCCTCGGGCCCATAGGCCGCCTCGAGCGACAGGGATCGCAAGTGGAGGTGCTCGGGCTCCCGCAGCCAGGGCCGATATTCCGGCACCGGCGTTTGCGGGGGCTCGCTGCGTGCTTCCTGGAGCCGTCGGCGAAGCTCGGATCGCACGTGTTCGGCGTAGTGCTGCCACGCCGGGTGGCTGCGCTGCTGGCGGCCGCGGAGCATTGCCTGGTGCCGGGAACCGTCCTCGTCGATTTGGTCGTCGCCCAGCGCGGGAGTACCGGTGTGGGCGAGATGGCCGTAGTGCTGAAGACGTGCGAGCTGGTGGCGGACGTAGGCCGCGGGATCTCTCAGGTAGCCAGGGACGCCCCAGGTGCGCAGTTCGGCGGTGAGGGCCTGCCAGGTCCAGCCGGAGGCGATCAGGGGGCGCAGGACGTAGGCGAGGCGGCGGGTACAGCCGCGGTGGAGCCACCAGACCTCGAGTTGCAGCTGTTCGGCGATCGCGATGCCGCGGGCGCAGTCAGCCGGGCTACTGCGGTGCCGGGTTGGGCTCGAGGGGCGGTGGGCGTTGTTTCGGCCTGTCGCGCGCGTGCGCGAGGTGTATTTACTACCTCCCTCTACCTTTAGCTGACTGTGGTCCTGTGGGACCACAACAGAAGGGGTGCACGAGGAGGTTCTCCGCGGGGCCGGGGAAGCCGTCTTCCGGCAGGCCGCGGCAATGGCGCGCGCCCGGCCCTTCTCAGTGACCCCGATTGGGCGGGCCTGGTAGCCGCTTCCGTCGATCCGCCGGCCCATGGCGTGGTCCCAGGCGGGCGGGGCCACCGCCGCGAAGATGGTGGCCGTACCCCGATACCCGTGCTCCTGCGTCCAGGCCGCGCCGTGCCGGGTGCGCTGGGAATTGGTCCTGGTGCCGTGCTCGACATAGGCGGTTAGGCCCAGTTCCCGCAGGATTCTCGAGTGGTTCAGGACGGCACGGCGCCGCAGCCCGAGCTCACGGCAGGTTGCTTCGATGTTGAATACGAAGTGCCCGTCCTTGCTGCGCTCCATCCTGCTAGCGAAGGCTTCCGCGAGGCGCAGCGTGGTCCGGCCCGCCCCCGGGAGGTGGCCGGAGGCGACCATGAACTGGGCAGCTGCCCGAAAGTCGTTGGCGTGGCGCAGCTGCCGGGAGGCGGTGGTGGTCACTTCCTGTTCGGAAGCCTGGCGCACGGGCGTGAAGGCATGGCGCGAGGTGTCCGGTGCGGGTGCCGACTCGGACACCTCGGGGGATGCCGTCCAGTCGGCATGGCGGCATGGGGAATCGTCAGGCACGCTGAAGCCGTTCTCTGATGCGTCTGCACCGGGGCACAACAAAGCCCCGCAAGGGGTGGTTCAGGCAGAACCGAGTAACTGTCCGGTGAAAGCCCGGGCACTTCGCCTGACCAGGGGGTCTAGCCCTGGGGATAGCGGTGACAGGTTGGCCGGTGGGCCCGATGAGGATCGGGTGACCTGGCCGGGGCAGCGAACGCGGACGTTGGGGAAGACGGCGCGGAAGAGCGGCCCCTCGCGTGGGCTACGTCATCAAGCTCCCCTCAAGGGGGATACCCGGTCCCCCGCGCGCGGGAGGGCACGTAGCAATCCGCCAGGGGTCCGGCACTGACACGGGCGGGCTCCATGCGCCCCTCCCCCGTGTCGTTCCTGCGGTCCTGACAGGCCGACGCCGCACCCAGCAGGGCATGTCGCATCGTCCGTGAGCTCGGTGAAATGGCGTCAGGAAGCAAGGCGCTGCTCCTCAGCAGAAGAGTTGTCGGGGCGTCGGGCTGACGGGAGCGTTGTCGTCATGGAGTTGCGAGGCGTGAGCAGAAGGTCGTCTATCGATCCCTGGCCGTCGGTCTGGTGGGCCCACCCCTCCAGGATGTGGTTGATGATCGAGCGGGCAGTCATCTGGAATTCGTTCACGCAGCGCTCGCTCTGGGACAGGGCACCGAGCGGCCGGGTGTGGCAGTAGATCGCCATCATCTCGGCGAGCAGCGGCGAGTAGAGGTCAGGAATGGCCTCCAGGGCGTCGCACTTTGGCGGGATGCACGCGGGCAGCGGCACGCCGGCGGTGGTGGCCGACGGGCTGTTCTTGTGGCGGAGGAGGCGGAAGCGCACGGGAACTGTCCTTTCGCTATGGCGAGTACCGGAGGAACGGGATGAGGCTGGACCGGCAGCCGGGCTTAGTTCCCGGACTCGGGGGCGGTATTGGCGGGGAGGCTGGGGTAGGCCGCGGTGATCTCGTCCAGGAGGGCGGCGATGCTGTGGGCGTTCATCGCGGCCCAGATGCTCATCTGCTGCTCGCTGACGGAGCTCCCCCGGGGCAGCAGGAGCGCGGCAGGGGTCCCGGCGAGGCGGGCGGCGTTCTTGAGGTGGGCGGCGGCGGCGACCAGCTCGGTGATGAACGGCGTCTCGATCGTCTCGATGCAGCGGACGTGGGCGCAGTTCCCGGTGGGCTGGTAGGCGGAGGACACGGCCATCTGGGGCTCCTTGGAGGTGTTGATGCGGTGGGTCGGGCCGGGGGCGGTCATGCCGAGATGGGTGCTGCGGGGTGCGGGGCGCGCAGCCAGGCGTCGGTGGGCCCGTCCGGGCCGAGGACGGGGGTGAAGACGGGGGCGAAGGGGCCGTGTTCGCGGAGCTGTTCGAGGGTGGTGACTCCGGCGCGCAGCGGTGTGGTGTTCAGGAGGGGGTCGCTGGCGGCGAGGCTGCGAAGGTCGGCGATACGCCGCTGAAGCCGTGCGGTGGAGGCTCCGGTGAGGACCAGCAGCAGGCGGGGGAAGACCGGGTAGCGGGCGCGCCATGCCGGGGCGGCGGGGCTGCGTCGGGCGCGGGGGCCGGCGGGCTGGAGGGCGAACTGCTCGTAAGCGGCGTAGGCGTGGAGCTTGGCGGCGAGGCGGGCGATGGTCATCTGGGTGCGGTCGACCTCGATGAAGAAGGTCAGCATGGTGCGGGTGCGTTGTTTGTGGTCGGTGTGGACGTAGTTGAGGACGGCGTCGGGAATGAGGGCGAGGTCTTCGCCGGGCCGGGCCTCGTCCCGGTAGGCGTGTGCGTTCTCCGGGGACCAGTCCAGCGGCCCGCATTCGTGACGCAGTCGACGGGCGTGGGTGACGAAGGCCAGGCCGGTCTCGACGGTGGCCAGGGTGTGTGCCTGGAGCGGGCCCAGCGCAGTCGCGGCGTTCATGCGGTAGGGGCGCGGGGGCAGCAGGCCGACGGACTCGACGGCCTGGGCGCCTTTGTCCGTGAGCCACCACAGCAGTTCGGTCTGGCCGTGGCGGCGCTGGCCGACGGTGTCGGCCAGGCCCGCGTTGCGCAGGGTGTGGAGCTGGCGGCGCATGTATTCGGAATGAGCGTGCTGTGGGGTGATCAGCTGGTGGAGCTGGCGGGTGGAGAGCATGCGGTGCTGGTAGATGACCTGGGCGGCCTCTTGGGCGATGGGGCCCGGAGCAACAAGCCCGGCGTGTGGATAGGGCATCAGGAAGCTTCCTTGTCTGCGTAGCTGGTGGTGGGGTCGGCGCCGACAGCAGTGGCGGGGCCGGCGGGCTGGAGGCCGTTGTGGTGGGTGAGGATCACGTCGTCCAGGTCCTCCAGCTCCGTGAGGATGTCCTTGAGCGGGCGGCGGCGGAGGTTCTTGTCGATCGCCGTGGCCAGGTCCGGGACGCCGGCAGGGTTGTGGCAGTTGGCGAAGACCTCTTCGACGGGCAGGCCTCTCACGCGAAACGGGCTGGTGCGCCGGCCGTTCAGCGTGATCGACATGATCTGGTGGTACTTGGGGAGTTCGGTGATGGTCTCGGGGGTGACCTGGCCGTTCCAGCGGCGGGCCACATAGGCGGCTTCGTCGTAGTCGGCGGCACAGGTGCTCAGCAGTGACTGGTTCTGCATGAGGGACTGGCGGGTGATCGCGGACAGCCGCAGCGCCATCTGCGTCATGCCGAGGAAGCGCACCTCGTATTTGCGCAACTGCTCGGCGATCGCCGCGAGGAAGCCTTTGGAGGAGGAGTCGACCGCGGTGAGCTCATCGCCCCAGGACCAGAAGGTGCGCCGCTTGCTGCGGTGGGTGTCCTGGCGGGAGCGGCCGGCGCGGTAGAGGTCGTGGATGAGCAGGCAGGACACCAGGGCGTCGGCCTCGGAGCCGTCGGGGCACAGGAACACCACCTTGCCGGTGTCCATGGCGGTGCGTACGTCGTAGCCGGAGCGCGGTGAGCCGAAGAACGCCTGCAGCGAGGGGCTGGTGTCGAGACGGTCGATGGCGTAGGTGACGGTGGGTACCGCCTCGGAGGGCATGTCCAGGAACGTCTTGAGCCAGTACTTCTGCACGCTGCCCGGCAGATGGGGCAGGAGCTTGCCGCGCCACTTTTCGTCGGTCAGCCACCGGCGCAGCTGGAAGAGGGTGCCCTGTGCCTCGGGGTGGCCTTCGCTGACCGCCTTGTGGTTGAGCAGGGCGATCGCCTGGCAGGCCCGGGCCAGGATGGTGTGGGCGCGCGGAGCCTGCTCGCCCCAGCCCTGGGCGGCCGCGATGGCTTCGGTGACCGCCCGCACCACCTTCTGGATGTCGAAGGGTTGGCGGTGTTCCATCGACAGCGGGTTCCAGGACGCGACCATCTGGTCCGGATCGGCCTCGCCCAGGTTGATCTCCCACATCCGGTCCATGAGGTGCGGGTGGGCCAGGTAGGGCTTGGCGCGGGCCCAGGCCTCGCCGTGTGGGTCCAGGAACCAGCAGCCGTAGCCGGTGTGCGCGAGCGCGATGCACTGCACCAGCGCGGCCTCGGTCTTGCCGTGGCCCGACTTGCCAAGCATCAGGGCGAACAGAAGGTCGGCTGCCCGGGCGGCGCCAATGCGCTCGATACCGTCGGGGTAGACGACGGCGCCGAGCGGCACCAGGCCCGGCTGTCCGGTGTAGACGGGCAGGTCGGCCGGGGCGGGCGGGACCAGTCCGCCGGAGCGCACGATGCTGGGGGCGGTGCACGACTTGGTCGGTGGCTTGAGGAACCCGGCGAGCTCGGCCACCGTCATCCACTGCCGCCGAATCGGGGCGAACTCCCCTGTCCTGAAACGGCGGTCGAAGGAAGCGACCGCACGGCGGGTACGCGGCCGTCGTGGCCGCAGGTGGTTTTCACCGCTGGTGATGGAGAACGCCGCAAGCAGCTGGTTCATCCGCGCCAGCGCCTGCTGCGGATGCGTGGCCTGGGTACGCAGCAGGATCTGCACGGCGAAGACGGCTCCGGCAGCGGGGTCGAACTTCCCGACTTCCGCCTTGAGGTCCGTCATCCGCGGCAACCGCTTCGCGCCGGACGGGACGCCTGTGGTCTTACCGCCGGACCAGGCCGCGGTCACCGACCCCCACACCCCTGCCCCGCCCAGGCCCCCCGTCAGCCGCTCACCGTAGGCCGAGGGGCCACGGCGGCGGGAGCGGGCCATGAGCCGGCGCCGGCGGCGCGCCAGGCGCCGCTCGCCCACCGGCACCAGGTCCACAACCACCTCGGCCCGCTCCCCCGCCTCCGTGCGCACACTGGCCATCGCAGCCGCAAGCTGCTGCAACGGGTCAGGAGACAGCCCCAGATCAGCCAGCGGCTTCTGGTCTGCCAGCGCCAGCACCAGCTCCACGCGCTCTGTGAACCGGGCCCGCCCAGCGCCGGCTTCGTCGCCGGTGGCCGTGGCGTTCACCTTCAGGAGGTCGACCGGCGCCGTCACGGACGGCCCCCGTCGCGCTGCCAGGGGAAAGCGAGGGGCTCGAGGCGCCGGTGGCTGTGGTGGGTGCGGACTTCCACCCCGTCGAAGCCAGGCATCCCCAGCACGGCGGCCGCCTGGACGGGTCCCTCGAGATAGCAGTGCATCTTGCTGCCCGTCTCAGCGCAGTAACGCAACCGCACCGCGGCACCGCGCTCCGGCACTCCCGAAGCAGAGCGCGTGACGCGCCCCAAGTGGTGCGCCCAGCGATGGACCTCCCCCTCCAGCGGAGCAAATCCGGAGGTCGGCACCACCTCGACCACGGACCGCTCAAGGAGCGTCGCCCGCGCCTTCCGGCGCCGGCGCCAGGAAGCACTGGCCCAGGCGGTGGCGCCGGCAGCGACCATCACCGCGAGGAGAGGGGCGGACCAGGCGATCCAGTGCGCGGCGGTGAAGGCGGCCTGGACACCAGGGAGTTCGGTATTCATGCCGCGCCGCCGACGAGCGCGGTACGCGGGATAGGAGCGGTGCACACGGTGGCCTCCAGATGAGTTGGAAAACTTCCCTTCACCTGGACCAAGTCAGTGCGCGAAGCCCATTCAGACACCGGAGCCCATGCTTTGCTTTTCCTTTACCAAGGGCTGGTGGGCGCCCGCCCCGCAACCCGCTGTTCCACCGGAAGCCGAGGCGGGCCGGGCGTTGCGTGCTTCATCGCGGAGGGCTCCCCCGGCAGGCGCACGTGTGAGGCTGTTGCGACCGATGAGCAGAGCGTTACGGTGATCAGGCCGGAGAAGGGCGGGCTCCCGCCCGCTACTGGTGCCCGCCCTGGGGCGGCGCGGGGCCATGCGGGCAAGCTGCCGCCATCGGCGGGAAGTTGATTTCGTTCGAATGTCCGGATCTGGGCGTTCTAGGAAGTGTCGATTGCGGGGGATGGCTGATGAGGCCTGCATGGATTAAGGGACGTGTGGCCCGGGGGTTGTTCTGCGCCGTTGTTGCCGGGGCGGCCCTGTCGGCATGTTCAAGCAGTGGTTCCACGGCGGCGGGCGGGGAGCGGCCGAGCAGACCTGCGGCAAAGGCGGCGGAGCAGCCGCGCAAGGCCTTCGATCCGCCGACTCGGTTCGGGTCCGTCTCAGGCTCGGACACCTCGTTGGAGGACGCGGCTCAGCCGAGTACCGCGAGCGGCGATGCGGCGCGCCCCGCGGTGTCCCTGCGGGACGGCGTCGCGTATGTGGCCGGCGAGGACGGCCTGAAGGCGGTCGACACCGCCCGGGCCAGCGTCAAGTGGTCGGTGGACACCACCAACAAGGCAGACCGAGGCGGTTTCGGCACACGCCGCGCAGCCCCCCATGTCATCGCGGGCCAGGGCGGGGCGACGGTATTCGCGGCGTACGACAGGACCGTCCCCGGCCAGGGAACCATGCCCGCCAGGGCTGCCATCGAGGTCCTGGCCGTGGATGCGGTGTCGGGAAGGACAGCGTGGCGTGCCGAGTTCACGCCCGCCCCCTCGTCCCGCATCGAGGCCAGTGGTCTGGCAGCGGACGAGAACGTCGCACCGAAGGTGATCACGGCCGATACGACATCGGTGGTGGTCACGGCCGACGAGACGACGTACGTCCTGGACCGGGCCACGCGCCAACTGCGCTGGCAGCAGAAGGGTTTTAGCGCCGTCAGCGTCGCCGATGGCGTGGTGGCAGGTGGAGAAGCGGCAGGCGCGGGGGGCTTTCACGGCCAGCTCGGTGGGTTTGCACTCGACAGCGGGCAACGCCGCTGGACGGCGGCGAGCTCCGACCGGGCCGTGCACGCGTCCGCGGCCGGGCCGGGACTGCTGGCCGGCAATGTCCAGGAGAGCCTGGTGCTGGTGGATGTCCGTACCGGCACCGAGCGCGCCCGGTATGCGGGCGGCGGCCAGCTGCATCTGCACCCATGGCGGTGCAGGGGAGATGAGCAGTCCCTCGTGCTGTGCCACGACCAGCTCGCGGGGCAGGTAAACGCTGTGGTCGTCTTCGACGCGGCGACCACAGCGAAGGTGTGGTCACTGCCGGATGCCTCGGGCCGGATCGTGCCCCAGGTGACCGCGTTCTGGCACGGCGCAGTGTATGGCCGGACCAACAACGGGCCGGTCGTCCTGGACGGCCACACCGGAAAGGACCGTGAAACCAAGCCGGGCGCGGCTCCGTTCGAAGTCGACCAGTACGGAGGCCTGTCAGGCGACAGCCGATCGCCCCTCGCTGTTCCCGCCTCTGCCTGACCCGTGGTCAGGAGGCGACCCGCCGCACGGCCAGGATGCGTCGTCCTTCCATTTTGGCTACTTCAACAACCCGGCCTGGGCGGGGAGCCTGCACGAGCAGGCCATCTCCGAGCGCCATGGCGACGTGTTCGGGCTGGGCGGCACTGCCCTCGCTGAACAGGAGGTCGCCGGGCTGTACGGCATCCAGGGCAATAGCACGGCCCTCGTTGATCTGCGTGTAGGTGGTGCGGGTGAGCTGGACGCCGGCGACGCCATAGGCGCGCTGCATCAACGAGGAGCAGTCGCAGCGGCCTTCGGGGTCGCTGCCGTGGGGGCTGGTGCAGCTGCCGCCCCATTGGTAGGGCGTGCCCAGTTGCCCCAGCGCCCAGCGGATCGCCTGCTGTACCGCTGGTGGCGCGGTGGGAGGGATCTGGTAGCCGGAAGGCAGGGTGCCGGGCGGGATGGTTCCGTAGTCGGTGCCGGTCTGGGCGGCACATCCCGCGCTCCCCAGGGTGCCGTCCAGTGCGGCAGGCGCGGCCGCGGAGCCGAGGGCCGGCGCGATGGCCTGCTGCAGGGCGGTGGCGAGCTTCTCGAACTCTGCGTACGCGTCGGGGTAGGCGGACTTCTGCACTTCCTGGGCGGCGACGGTGACCGGCATCTGCTCCCATCCCTGCACGGACTGGAGGGCCTTGTAGAACTTGGTGCTCGCGTAGACGGGATCGAGTATCTGGTCTCGGGTTCCCCAGCCCTGGGAGGGGCGTTGCTGGAAGAGACCGAGGCTGTCGCGGTCTCCGTGGTCGAGGTTGTGCAGGTCCGACTCGGCCAGCGCGGTGGCCAGGGCGATGACCTGGCCGCGGGCGGGGATGCTCATCTGGATGCCGGTCGCCACGATCGTTTTGGCGTTGGGGAGTTGCTCGGCAGGACGGGTCAGGCCGGGCACCGTGACAGGGCCCGAGGAGGCCAGAGCGGCCCGCACCTGCTGAGTGATCTGGGCAGTGTCGGCGTCCGAACCCGCTGCGCCGCCTGCGCAGCGGGTCTGGTTGCGGGCTGCGGCCTGCGCCTGGTCCTGGGCGAGCCCGGCGACGTGCGCGGCGATCGCAGCCATGAGGATCACCGGCAGGATGATCAGGGCGGCACCGGCGGTGACGCGCCGGGTGGTCTTCCTGGTCATGCGAGGTCCCGGGGTGGTGTGCGGCGCCGTGCCAGTTCGGCGGCTTCGCGTTCATCGAGCCAGGCGGAGAACGCCCCCGGGACAGCGGGGTTGGGTGCCCTGTTGGCGGGCTGGAGGGTGGCGGCACGGGGCCTGGACCCGCGGACGGGATCGGCGGCCCTGCGGTGCGCAGGACGCCGGGTGGGCGTGGGCGGCACGGTGGGGCGAGGCGGATTCATGGGACGCGGCGGAGCGGTGGGACGGAGCGGCAGCGGCCGGGTCGCCCGGGGCCCGGTTCCGGGAGGGCCGGTACGGGTGGCACGGGGCGCGGGGCGGCCGGCGGGGCGTGCCGGGCGGCGGGAGCGCTGGGAGCTGCGGCGGGAGCCGGCGTTGATGCGGGACATCAGCGCGGTGGCGCCCACGGACTGGGGCATGGCGTAGCCGATCGCGGCGAGTGGGTTGCCGTGGGCGAGGGCGACGCCGGCCATGGTGGTGCGGACCAGGCCGCGGGCGGTGGCCGCGGCGATACGCGGCCGGGGAGTGACCGGTGTGGCGGCCGGGGTGAGGATACTGCCGTTCGTGCCGCCGATCCGACGGCTGGACATCTTGGCGCGGAAGTTGTTGGCGACCTGCTGGGAGCGGGCCACGAGTGCCTTGCGCTTTTTGACTGCGGCGATGCACAGCAGGTCCACCCCCAGGAAGCGCAGGGTGAGCTCATGTCCCCAGGCGTCCCCTGCGGGTGTGAGGACGGCCTGGAGGAAGACGATGAACACCGACAGTCCGATGACGCTGGTGAGCATCATCTGCAGGGAGCGCAGTACGGAGGCGCACCAGTCCCACAGGAAGGCCCGGCCGGCGCCGGGCACGGTGCCGGCGACCAGGGCCATCTCGCCGCGGACCGCGTCCCAGGCGATGCGGCACTGGGCCAGCAGGAAAGAACCGGTGAGCCCGGAGATGAGGACCGTGACGATGAGGGCGGCGACCAGGAGGAAGACGGCGCCGCCGACCTTGTCGATACTGGCCCGCTTGGCCGAGGCGACGTCGCCCTTGACGCACTTCTTCTCGAACTTCTCCATGGGCGGGTCACCGAAGTGGTCCACCGCCCAGCGTTTGGCGATGTCGATTTCGGCGCCGTACCAGGTGTTCAGGGGGCCACTGCCGGCGGGGAGGTAGGAGGTGAGACCGAAGGTGGCCGCCTTGATGCGGTTGGCATAGGAGGTCATCTGCCGGTCGTAGGCGAGCTGGGACAGCTTGGTCTTGGAGTACTCATCGGCGCAGTCCGCCTGGAACACCTGGCCGTACTGCAGCAGCATCGCGGGCTTGACCACGAAGGCGTCGACGAGCGCGTCGGTCAGCGGGCGGGTCAGGGTGGTGCTGTCGACATCGAGGTCGTGCTTGCGGTGCGGAGTCCCGGGGTTGGCCTCGAGGATGACGTCGGCGACCTGGACGGCCATGCCCCGCACGACGGCGATCGCACCGGAATCCTCGCCCATCAGGGTCTGGGGAGCCGAGGCGAGCAGGGTGGTGGTGAGGGCCGCCAGGACCACGGACATCGCCGCGTCTCCCCATCCCTTGGCCCGGTCGCCGAAGAAGATCCGCGCGACGCAGATCAGGGCGCAGACGGCGAGGAAGAGGGACGGCAGGCCCATCTCCAGGATGACCCCGGTGTGCAGCGAGTTGGCGACGGACGCGACCGGCGGCAGCAGGATCTTCGCGAGGCCGAAGGAGAGGGCCCAGCCGATCAGGAAGCAGCAGAACGCGATGACCCACTTCGTGATCATGAAAGGGATTTCGGTGAGCAGGTTCTCGATGCCCAGGTCCCAGTCGAGCAGGCCGCCGGTGTCGCCCTTGATGGTGTAGGCGGAGATCGGCATGCCGTTGGAATCCGTCACGTTGAACACGCCGAGGATGCCACCCTCGTGGGGCAGGAGCTTGCGCAGTTCGTCGGTGCGCTGCTGGATCATTTCCTGCTGGGCGGCGGCGGAAATCCGCTCACCTTGCTCGCGCAGCACGTCCTCGATCCGCTTCATCTCTTCCGGGGTCGGCGGGCGCTGGGCGCCGTCTGCCGGCACGCTCGCCGAGGTTGACGGGGAGGGCGTGGGGCTGGGGGCGGCGTGCGCGGGCAGGGTGGTCAGCATGGTGAGGGTGGTGGCCGCTATCGCCGCGAAAAGCAGGGCCAGGCGCAGGCGGGTGGTGCCCAGCAGCCGCAGCCGGCCCCAGAGCAGGGTGGAGGCGTTTCCCGTGCGGGCGTTCATGCGGTGGCCTGGTAGTCGCCGGGAGTGGTGTGAATGACCTTCAGGACTTCTTCGTCCGCGGGAGGCAGCACGCGCATCAGGCCGATGCGTCCGGCGAGGTCGCGGTAGAGGCACTCCCCCGCCCGGGCGGCCTTCTCCTCATCCGGCAGGCCGATCGGGGACAGCTGGGCGGTCACCAGGTCCAGCAGGTCGGGGTCGGCGGCGTCCACGCCGAGGAACTCCAGGCCGCGCTGGGCCAGGGTGCGGGTGGTCTGGCGGAACAGGAAGCGGTGTGGGATCAGGCCGCGGATGATGGCGCCCTTCTCGGAGTCGGCCGGCCCGATGTCGTCCGCGTCGTGGGAGCCGAGGTAGGCGGCGGCGTGGTGCTTGCGGCCGTCACGGATCAGCTCCAGCAGCAGCTCCAGGCCTTCGTCGGAGGAGGTGAGCCACCAGCATTCGTCGAAGACGGCGACACCGAACTCGTAGGTGTTCTTCATGACCGTCCCGCGGGCTACGGCCGCGATCAGGTACATCAGGGCCCGGCCGGCGACCTTCTCGAACTCCAGGCGCTCGATGCGGTGCTCGGAGGCGAGTTCGGACTTCTTGGGCAGCTGGAGGCTGTTGACGGCGAAGACGACGGAGTCGGCCCGCTGGGTGTCGACCACCGGGAGGCCCTCGTCGAACACGACGCGGGCGAGGTCCTTACGGGCGACCGCCTTGAGCTTGCGGGCCAGGGTGCGGGCGGCCGGGTCGTCGCTGCTGCGGGCGGTGAGTTCGTCGACCAGGGCACGCATGGAGGGGGCCGGGCGCTCGAGGACCGTCTGGACCGCCTCGGAGAGGGCGACTCCTTCCAGGTCCATGGGGCGTACACCAAGGAGCAGAGTCAGGAAGGACTCGGTGAAGCGGGCCGCGGCCTGGGGGCTGTCGGTCACGAACAGACGGAGCGGGTCGAGGGAGACTTCGGCCCTCTGGTCGATGCGGATGACCTGGGTGGTGCCGGGGCAGGCCTTCGCGAAACGCACCCATTCCTCGTCGCTGGTGCGGTCGACGATGACGGCGCGGCCGCGGGAGTGCGGGTCGCCGGGCCGGTGGCCGCGCGCCAGGACGTTGTAGCAGGCGGACTTCATGGCGTAGGACTTGCCGGCGCCGAGTTCACCGAGGAACGCCATGGAGGCGGAGGCGTTCTCGCGCGGGCCGCGGGCCGGGTCGATCAGCACCGGGCGGGCACCGCCCGATGCGAGCTGTACGCCGAACAGGCCGCCCCGCTCGTCGCCGAGAGCGCTTCCGCACCAGGGCATGGCCATCGCGAAGTCCCGGGCGAGGAGGTACTGGGCGTAGCCGAGCATGACGCGGGGGGTGCGGCAGCCGGGCAGCATGGCCTGCCACAGGTGGGCCTGCTCCCCCACGGGGCGGGAGAAGGTGTATTCGGTGGCGCCGAAGTCGGCGGCCAGGGAGGCGGCGCGGGCCTGGGCGTCGTCGGGAGTGGCGCCCCAGACGGCGAGGGTGACCATGGCGCGGATCTCGACCTCGCGCCGGTTCGCGGTGATCCGGTCGCGGAACTCGTCGTTGTCCCGCTCGTGGTGGGCGATCGAGGCCGGCGGGCCGGCCGGGTCTCCCTCGTACTCGGCGGCCTGGGCCTTCAAGTGGGTGGCCCGCTTCCGAGTCTTGGCCTCTGCTTTCGAGCCGGGGGTGATGACCAGGCGGGCGGTCCAGTCGACCGGGTAGGCCAGATCGTCCAGCTGTTGCAGATAGGCGGCCCCGGGCAGGGCGAATGCCTCCGGCATCTCCGACAGTGCCAGCAGCGCCTGGTAGGAGTTGCCCCACTCGCTGGAGACCTGAAGGAAGCGCCGGCCGAACGGATTGCCCGGGGCTGCGCGGCGGCCGCTGAAGTCGGCGCCGCCTTCCGCGAGTACGAGTTCGTTCAGGGCGGCAGTGGTGCGGCCACGGCCGCGCACCGGGAGTTCGGTGCCGTCGGGCAGGAAGGGTTCGGCCAGCCCGCGCCGTGCGGAGTGCCCGTAGATCCACAGGATTTCGGCTTCCGACGCCGGCCGCATGGACACGCCCGAGGGCCACTGGGCGTGGAGGCGCTCGGCCTGTTCGGTACGGCTGGCAATGTCCTCGGCAGTGATCGCAGCGGGCAGCAGACCCAGCTGGAGGTCGAACTCTGCCTTGGCCGCACCGAACACGGCCAGGACGGAGTCCTTGCGGGACAGCGCCGGCAGCGGCACGGCGAGCCAGTCGGTACGGCCGGTCAGTTCCATGCTCTCCAGCTGGTCCAGGACCGCACCCCCCAGCTGCTCGTAGCGCGGGGAGCGGGCCAGGTCCACGTCGGCGACCATGGCGCGGACGACCGCGACCGGGTCGACCTGCGGGCACAGGGACAGCAGCATCGGCTCCCCTGTCAGCTGCTTGAACAGCGACTCAAGCGCCTTGAGACGGCGCTTCTTCGCCGTGGCAGGGGCGTGGCTGTAGTTCGCGGCTGCGACCCGCCACACCGCCCAGCAGGTGCCGTGCGTGGTGTAGATGATGTTGTTGGCGATGTGCCGGATCGGCAGACGCATGATGATCAGCCTTTGCTGGAGGTGCGGCGGGCCAGGAGGGCCTGCACGCCGGAGACGACGGGGGCCGGGGCGCCGGTCCCTGGTGCGAGGGCCGAGGTGGGCGCGGCAGGGCGGCGGGGTCCCGTGGTGGGAGGGCTGGCCGGTGAGGACTTCGGCCCGCCGGGGCCGGCGGGAAGCCGGGGTACCGGAGCGGGCGATGCGCCCACGGCCTCGGGGCTTGGGCCGGGTTCGCCGAGGGTGATGACAGCGGCGCTACGCGTGGCCCGGCTCGGCCGGCAGGCTCTTCCGTGCAGTCGGCCCGCCCGCGGGGCGGCGAACATCGTGATGACACTGGCCATCGCCGCGACAGGGTTGCGGCCGTCGATGTGCATCTGGCGAACCGCGAACGACGCCGCGAACGGCAGGCCGATCAGCAGCGCTGCGTCCACCCAGCCGTGGCCGCCCCACAGCGGCCGCGTCACGAGGAGCAGCGCCACCGTGGTGATGATCGTGGCGAGTTGGGTGAGCGTGTAGGGGCCGCCGGGCAGCCGGATCCCCTGGCCGCCGCGCACATCCCGGATAACCCCGTAGACCAGCGGGGCGCGCCGGGCCTTGGTGTAGCAGCGGCCGACCAGTTCGGGTTCGTCGGCCGCCACGGTGGAGGCGGTCACTGGTCACCGGTCCGCACGGTGGAGCCGTCGTAGTGCGTGATGGTGTCGGTCGTCGTGGACTTGAGTGTCGTGCCCATGCTGGCGGCCAGGCCCCACACGATTCCGGCGAAGATGACCGCCATGATCGTGGGGCCGGGCGCTTTGGTCTTGAAGCCGACGACCACGACGAACAACCCGCACAGCACGGGGATCGCAACGTTGAAGATCAGGCCCTTGAGGTCGGTACCGAAACCGGTCCCTACCGAGATCCAGTCGTTGGCAAGCGTGACGGTGTCGTGCATGACGTACTCCATGAGGTTCGAGGCAGGGAGTCAGGACGGGGTGGAGCCGGGCACCGGCGTGCCCGGAGCAGTGGAGGGGCCAGGGGCCGGAGTGACGGGCTGGATCCGGGCCGGGGCGGGGGCGCCCTCGAGGGCGGTGATCTCCCAGCGGCCGGCCCGCGCCGACAAGGTGAGCGCGTAGGCGAGCGGGATCCGGATGCCGTCCTGGCCGCGGGCGCGCAGCTGGACCAGCAGGCGCAGCCGAGTCCCGTCCGCGGGAACGGCGGCGACCGGCTCTCCGCCGCTCTCCCCCTCGATCGCGAGCTGATCGACGGCGAGGTCCGTGTACGGGACCGGGCTGATCGCGGTGAGCTGGGTGCCGGGCGACAGGTAGCGGTCCAGTCCGCCTGTCCCGGTGAGGTAGGCGTTCAGGAATGCCGTGACGGCCTGGGTCCGCGGGTCGGAGGGCAGGGCCGGCCGCAGCGGCCCATAGTCGAGCTGCGGAGCCTCGATGCGGGCCGGGGCACTGACCTCGGCCGGCATCGACAGCGCCACATACCCGCTCGCCCCGCCCGGCGCCGCGGCGGTGGCGACCGGTACCTGGAAGTAGTGGACGGCACCGGCCGCGGCTGCGACGGCATCGGCCTGGGGATCGCGGCGGTCCTCCCCGGCGGGGCTGCTCGGCGACGGCGTGGGGTGGGTGTCGGTGATGCGGGCGGCCACGGTCACCGACCACACGTTCTGGTCGGTCTGGCGCAGCCGGACCACGGTCAGCTGCTGTCCGGTGCGCCGCTGGGAGACGCCCTCCAGGCGCAGGCCGGCTGCGGGCGGGTAGTAGGCGGCGAGTTTGGACTGGTCGCCCTCCCCCGAGCTGAGGAAGGCGGCCACGAACAGCTGGGCAAAACCCGAGGCCCCTTGGCCGCCCCCGGCCGGAGCGGCCGGCGCCGTCTGGTGTGGGGCGGGGCGGTTGGCGGCGGGCACGGAGACGAGGGCGGCAAGACCGAGCAGCGGGCCCAGCAGGAGCAGCCCCCACAGTCCGAACCGGATCAGGGCGCTGGTGTTGGCGCGTGCTCCGGTCGACCATCCCGCCAGCTCGCCAGGACTGTCGTACTCGGGGCTCCCGTCAATGGACCCGTCCTGATCGGCCTGCTCGGGTCGGCGGCGCAGCGCGTTCATGCCGTGCCCCCGCCCGGGACACCCGGCACGGACGGTACGAGGTGATGGCCGGCCAGTTCCGCGATGCGACGGCGGAGCTCGTGCTCGGGCCGCTGCTCCAGCACGTGCAGGGACGCCAGCACCGAGGCCGCCTCGTCCGACAAGAAGGCGAGCAGCCGTTCGTGAACGGCCGGGTCGAAGGGGCGGTGCACCAGGGCAGCCCCGAGGCCGATGAGCAAGTGCTGGGCACGGGTGACGCGTTCCTCGTCCGCGTCGACAGCACGGGACTTGGTGAGGGAGGGCATCGGATTCCTCTCAGCAGACAGCGAATTCAGGGAAGGAAGTGGGTCAGGCCGCGGTGCGCACGGCGGACTTGAGGCGGTGCACGGCGCGGGAGCGGTGGCGCTGCCAGGCACCGGGTGTCGTGCCGGCCAGGCGGGCCGCGTGGACATCGGGTACGGGCGTCGCGGTGTGGTGCCAGGCGATGGCGCGGGCTTCGGACGGCGAGAGCGTCCCGGACTCCATCGCCTCCAGGACCAGCTCCAGCAGCTCCAGGCGCGCCTGGCTCCATTCCTCCAGCCCCGCATCCGGGGCAGGGGTCAGCTGGGCGGCGGCCGCAGAGGACTGCACCCACTGCGCATGAGCCCGGGCGCCCGGGTCGGCATCGGGGTCGGCGCACTCCTCGATTTCCGCCAGGTCGTCACCGAGCCGTTCGCGCTCGCGGCCCAGGTCGGGCAGTACGCGGCGCAGTGTGTCCAGGGTGAGGTTGGCTGCGGGCCGTCCGGGCCGGGTGTGGATGCGGCCGGCGCGGGCCACCTCGTACAGCGCGACGACCACCGCCTGGCTGGTGTCGTCGAAGACCCGGCCCTGCCGTACCAGCCTGCGGGCCATGCGCACCGCGGCCGGGACCATGGCCTGCACGATGATGCGCGCCGCAAGAACTGCCGGCCGTCCCTGGTCGGCCGCGCGCCTGAGCAGAGCGCGCAGCACCGCATCGGTCAGCGCATCGGACAGCTCCCCGTCGCGCGGCCGCAGGGCGGCCAGCAGTTGCGCGGGCCCCAAGGTGCGCACCCACGCACCGGCCGCATCGGCCACGTCGTCGGCCAGGTGATCGGTCGTCAGCCAGTCGGCGACCGCGGCCTGGACGGAGACGTCCGCGCACAGCGCCGCCCACTCGGCGTCCAGGCGATCGAAGGTCCCGCACACGTTGCGGGCGGGGCACGGCTGATCCACGGCACAGCTCCTTTCGGATGTCGTGCCGTGAACTCTCCTCACTACCCCTTGCCCAAAAGCTTGCCCGCGCCCCCAACAGCCCAGGTCAACGAACTATTCGCGGAAAAAAGCCTGGGCAAGGACCCGTTGGGCAAGGACAACCAGGCCGGGCAAGGACCCGGCCGCCCATCCGCTCCATCGCGGGCAAGGACCTCCACCGCCGGGCAAGGATCCTGTTACGCCGGCGGGCAAGGACATTCGCCCCCGGGCAAGGACGCAGGGGACTGCGAACAAGGGCCTCGCAGCCCTGGGCAGCGCTCCAAGCTCACCCGCACCATGGGCTCATAGGGCACCCGGCAGCTGGCCCACGGGACGCTGGCGCTCCCCGTCCAGCACCCAGCCCGTGTCGCACCGGGTGACCGGACCGCTCGTGCGGACGCACCCCAATACGACGGCGCCATAGCGCGCTGCCCGTTCCAACTCCAGGCAGGCGCACTCACATCGACCGGTCAGCGCTCCAAGTTCCAACTACGCCCCGTGCCGCAGCTTCAGCACGTCCGTCAAAATTCCAACCGGCCCTCATCAGAACCTGCACGCCCACCGCCCCATCCGTCTCCGGCCGGGCGTACAGGCACATAGCTGGGTGTCGATGGGCGGCCCGGCGGGCCGCCTGGCCGGCGGTCAAAACCGCTCCCCACGTGCTCACCCAGTTGGAAAACTCATGGTCACAGGCTTGGAACTCCCCACACTGCGCATGAGGACGACCAGTCATCACCACTGGAGCAGGACACCGCGCGGCACTCCCAGACTCGGGCCGGGCGTGGCGCCAAACCGCAGACACTCAAGAGCAGCAGCCTGGCGGCGCACCAAAATTCCACCCCTGGCCACCCGCTGAGGAGTCGACGCGGGCGGCTGGCGCGGCGTTGGAATTCCAGGCCGGCGCCGACGGCCCCGCTACGCCTTCTTGATCGCTCCGAGGTACTTGCGCACCGTGCCGACCTTGTAGCCGGTCCGCTCCGCGAGCACCGGCGCAAGCGAGTTCGCCGACATCGCCTGCTCCTCCTGGGGCAGCGCCCGGTAGAAAAACTCGACCAGCCCGATGCCCTTGAGGTCTGCCGGCGCTGCCGCCTTCGCGTCCTCATCGTCACCGGCCGTCTGCTGCACGGCGTCCGCAGGCGCCGACGTCTCGCTGTCAACGTCCATCAGCCCGGACTCGGACGGCTCCTCATGTTCCAGGGGAATCCTCACCTGGACGCTGACCCGACCGTTCCCGCCGGTCCGGTCGGCCGCCACACCCTCGAGCTCGCCCCCGTTGGAACGCTGGTGTTCCAGCGCGGTTGCAGTGTCCCAGTGCAGCTCCGTGTTGGAATCCGCTCCCCCGGCCTTCGTTCCAACGTCCTCGGCTTCCACATCCTGCCCGTGGCCCAAGGCGGCGGCCATCACCAGCTCCGGCTCCTGCTCCGACGCCAGTTCCTGCGGGGGCTCGGCCTCGCCGAAGGCCGGGTCGTAGGTGCCCGCGTACTCCTCGGGCGAGACGTGCTGGGCGGCGAACCACGGGCTCGCGTGCGTGGTCGGCTGCTCCGGCTCGGCGTACGGCTGCTCGTGCTCGGGCCTGGCGGCCTGAGCCTCGGTCCGCGCCTGGAGCGGGGGCTTCTCGGGCGGGGTGTGCGCGTGCGACGGCGGGAGTTCCGGCTGCGGCTCGGGGCGCGGGGCCGGCGGCGCGGGCGGCAGCAGTACCGGTTCCATGCCGGCGGCGGCCAGGCCCGCGGGGGCGGTCTCGGCGAGCGGGACGCCGAACTTGGCCAGGCGCAGCGGCATCAGCGATTCGATGGGGGCCTTGCGGCGCCAGGCGCGGCCGTAGACGGCCTGGAGGCGGGCGCGGTAGACCAGCCGGTCCTGTTCGAGCTTGATGACCTGCTCGTAGCTGCGCAGCTCCCACAGCTTCATGCGGCGCCACAGCCGGAACGTGGGGATGGGCGAGAGCAGCCAGCGGGTGAGGCGGACGCCCTCCATGTGCTTGTCGGCGGCGATGTCCGCGATCCGGCCCACCGCGTGCCGTGCCGCCTCGACGGAGACCACGAACAGGACCGGGATCACCGCGTGCATGCCCACGCCCAGCGGGTCCGGCCAGGCGGCGGCGCCGTTGAAGGCGATCGTCGCGGCCGTGAGCAGCCAGGCCGTCTGGCGCAGCAGCGGGAACGGGATGCGCATCCAGGTCAGCAGCAGGTCGAGGGCGAGCAGCACACAGATGCCCGCGTCGACGCCTACGGGGAAGACGTAGGAGAAGTTCCCGAAGCCCTTCTGCAGCGCGAGCTCGCGGACCGCGGCGTACGAACCCGCGAACCCGATCCCGGCGATCACCACGGCACCCGCGACCACCACCCCGATCAGAACGCGGTGCGCCCGGGTGAGCGATATCGGTCCGACTTTCTCCGCAGACACGGCTGCTGTTCTCCTGTGATCGCTTCCCTGAATGTCCCTCACACTCTCACGGAGCAGGCGGAGCTGAGGGAGGGTCATGGGGCGCAGGGGCTCGATTGTCAGCGAAATGAGATCGAATCAGCTGATCTCGGGCGTCCGGGACGTGGGAGCAAACCGCAGGGGTGTCTGTCGCCGTATGGGCACCCACAAGGGACAGCGGAACGGCCCGGCCGCCCAGGGCGATCGGGCCGCTCGGCGTTTCCATTGGAAACGGCGGTCAGGTGCGGTCGGCGAATCCGATGCTGGTCATCAGCTTCCGGTAGTCGACGGCCGGCACCGAGTTGGGCAGGAGGATGGGCAGGGGGCAGCAGTCGTCGTACAGCTTCTTGGCATCGGCGGAGTACCGGATGTAGGGCGTCAGGATGTCGCCGTACAGGGATTCGGCGAGTGCTGTCGCCTTGCGGGCCGACGCTTCGGTGTAGCTGGCGGTCGGAGTTCCGGTGAGAATCAGGTGGTTGACCGTCGGGCGGCCGGGCACCGACCTACGGAGACGGTTCTTCTCCCTGACACGGTCCAGTTCCTCGAACAACGGGACCAGCAGCTTGACGTCCTTCGGGTCGGCACGGACCGACGGGATGACGGCGTCATCTTCGTCGAGCATCCGGATGACGGAGTAGACCATCTTCCCGTAGCTGGCCGGGAAGTCGAGCCAGAAGACGTCGTCCTCGTCGCCGTCGTAGGCGAGCAGGATCTCAGCGAACCAGTCCTGGCGGTCCGCATCCTCGGCGATGGCCGTGTCCGCAGTGGACATCTCTTTGCAGCTGGGCACGATGCGCAGGCCGGGAATGTAGGCGAAGGCGTCGTCGTCGTAGCCGTCCCCGATGCGGTAGCGGGCGGGGAGCGCGACCTCGTCCAGGGTTGCGGTTCCGTGGATGAGATCAAGGACGGTCTTCCGTCCCTTCATGGCCTCTTCGTCGTAGCCGAGGATCGTGGTGGTGGACCGGTTGGCGTCGAAGTCGAAGATGGTGCCCTGGTAGCCGCGCAGCGCCGCCTCGGTCGCCATGGAGGTGGCGCTGGTGGTCTTGGTGGAACCGCCGCACTCGAGGATGAAGGCGTAGATTTTCGGGTGACGCCTCCTCTTGGGACGGAAGCGGGGATCTACGGTGCGCGTCATGCTGAAGCTCCTGTGGTGGCCAGGCCGAGTTCTTTCTTCTCCCACGCGGTCTCCGGGGCATATTGCGCGTGCTCCTGAAGGAGGCGCAGGTATCCGATCTCTCGGCTGCCCCATGAGTGCCGGCGTGCGGCAGTGCGGAGTTCAGCGGCGGCGAGGGCGCTAGCGAAGGCGGCGAGGCGTTGCAGGCCGGCGTCGTCGGATTCCTGGACGGCGTTGAAATACGAGCTCGCGTTCTGGTTGTCGATGCTGTGGCGTTCGGATCGGCGGAGCCAGACCAAGGCGCGCTGTTGCGCGGCGGACTGCTGCTGCGGGGCAAGCAGCGCTCCGGTCATGGTTTTGAGGAGGAGATCACTGTCGCGGGAGCCGCTGACGTCGACAGCCTCAACGAGGCGCTGGCAGGCGGCATCCCGTGCTGCGGCTGCGGTCCTGCGGTCGCGTTCGTACTGGTCGGCCGACGGCTTGAGGGCTTCCTTCTTCTTCGTCGTCCGCGCCTTGGGGGCAGCGTTTCCGCTGGAAACGACCGCCGGTGGGGCATCGCCGCCGTTTCCACTGGAAACGGCGGCGTCCTCTGTGGGGGTGTCGGAGTCAGGTGCGTTTTCGGCCTGTCGCTGACGCGCGAGAATCTGCGCTTGCGCCTCCAGCGGACGCATGCCGCCCTGAACCAGAGTCACCGCCTCCCGCTGCTCCGCGGCGCTCATCTTCTGGAACTTCTCCGCCGTACTGACGGCCAGGGTGCCGTCCCTCAGCGCTCCCTGAACTTCCGGCTCCAGTGTGAGCAGCTGTACACGCTTCCACACGGTGCCCTTGGAGATGGCTCCCTTGGCGGTCTCGCCAACCTTCTGCGCGACCTGCTCGTACGACAGTCCGCTGCCGCGCAGAGCTTCGTAGTGCTCGGCTTCCTCCAGCGGGCTGAGCTGTGCGCGGCGGAGGTTCTCGATGAGGGTGATGAGCCGGGCGTCTGCGACCTTGTCGTCCATCAGGACGCTGGGGATCGTCTCCCAACGCAGAGACTGGATCGCGCGCCAGCGATGCTCACCGAAGAGAATGACATTCGGGGCGGTGATCTTCTCCGCCGTCTCCGGGTAGTGCTCGATCCAGATGTCCGCAGGGATGTAGGCGATGTTCTGGAGGAGGCCGACCGTTTCGATCGTGGCCGCGAGCTCTTCAACGCCGGACATGGAGCGGCGGTTGAAAGGGTTGGGGCACAGGCTCGCAGGGTCGAGTTCGACGGTATCCCCGCTGCGGTCCTTGCCGCCCCGGTAGAACGCCTCTTCCTTCGACGGAGTCGGAGGGGCCTGCTTGGTGCTTGTGCGCTTGGGCCTCGGAAGGTTGGCAGCCATAGGTTCTCCAGGACGACAGAAAGTACGGCCAGAGACTAGCCGTTCCTCGTGGAATACCTGACTCCTGGTGCGGCCCTGCCGAGCCAAGGACCGATCTCCCGCAGGCCCGGTTGCCGTTTCCAATGGAAACGGATGCCCACATCGGAGGCCTGGCGGGAGCCACTCGGCGCCCTTCAGACCCCCGGAGGTGGCTGCCGTTTCCACTGGAAACGGCAGCCGGTCGGACACCCGAGAACCTCCAGAAACAGAAAAAGCCCTGTTCCGGCAAATGCCGGAACAGGGCTTCGGTGGAGCAACGTTGCGGGTCATACTGCTGAAATCGCGTGGCGACGGGCGCCGTCCTCACCCTCAATGGTCTCGATCTCGTGCAGGGCCGGGACAGTCACGCGCTCCCCTCCTTGAGGGCGGCGGCCAGGAGCACCACGGCGTCGGCCTCGCACGGGTCACCGAACAGCTGGTGATCGCTCACGTCGAACGGCGCGTACCGCGCGGAGACACGGTGGTCGGCTACGAGGGTGGTCTCGAGTCCGTCCAGGCGGCGATGAGCTGGTCGTAGTCGTGCTGGGCGTGCCGGGTTTGGGTGTGCGGGCCGAGTAGCAGCAAGGTGAAGCCCTCGAGCCTGCTGTCGCGCTTGCGGTCCGTCGATGTAGAGGGCGGAGTGTGCGGGTTCCATCGTCGCGGTCAGGCAGGGCCAGGCCGGCGGCGTGGCCAGACACCGTGGGCGCAGCCGGCCGTGTACCGCGTCTCCGTGACGCCGAACAGCGAGCGGGTGGTGGCGAATGGCTCCAGGAGGAGGCGGTGCTGGGTACGGGCCGCGTCCATGCGCGGGTCTTCCGTGTAGTGCGGGAAGTCTCCCGGCACGTTCAATCCTCCTCGCTGTCGGCGCCGAACTGCTTGAGGAGCGCTGCGGCTCGTGCGTGCGGGCAGTCGGTGTCGGCCTGGAAGTGGGTCTGGCAGTGGCCGTGGTGGTCGGTGCTGCACGGGTCGGGGTCGTACAAGTCCCGGATCACCGCGAGCGCCTGCTGGAGCAGCGGATCGACCGCGGCCCGCGGCTGGTTGTCGGTGACGTAGCGGATGGGAAGGCCGAGGCGGGTCGCGTAGTCGACCTCACCGCGCGTGGAGTCACCGATGTAGCCGCCAGGCGCCACGACCAGGACCTCGTCGGCGAGATCGATCTTCCGGCGGTGGAGGTCGTCCAGGCGCTGCTTGAGCTCGTCGGCCTGGTCGTCGCCAGCCCACAGCGCGTGCGGCTCCTTCATGTTGCAGCCCGGCGCGACGACGATCTTCCCGGCCGCCGTCTCGCGCACATTGGCCTCCTGCATCTGCTCCCAGAAGCGGGTGGAGCCGCAGAGGGCAACGATCACCGGCCGGTCGGCGGACTCTAGGGGCAGGTCCTCGACGAGGGTCGCGGCCGTGTGCCCGTCGAAGTGCTCGCAAGTGCGCGACCGCAACTCGGTCACGTACTTGCGGCGCAAGCGCAGTTCCAGGGCACTGCCTGGGGCCGGCGGCTGGGACGGAGTGTTCGTCACGAGGACTCCTTGAGGACGCGGGGGAAACGGACGTGGCGGTGTTCGATGGCGAGCTCGCGGCCGTCCGCGCGTAGGCGCCGACCGAGGAGTTCGACCAGGGCCACGGCACGGTGCTTACCTCCTGCACAACCGATCGCGATGCGCCGGGGATCGGCGGACAGGGCCGCGTAGTCGGCGAGGTTGTCGAGGAGTTCGCGGGCGCCGGGGGTGGTCTCGACAATGTCCTGGACGCGGGGGTGCAGGCCGGTGAGGTCGAGGATCCCTTGGGCCCGTGCGGGATCGCGGAGCCGGTCGCGGACGTCTTCGACCCGGTCGGCGGTGGGCGGCGGACCGCCGGAGAGGTGGAGGTATGAGATCAGCAGGATCGGCTTCAAGGCCGAGCTCCTTGATGAGGTGGTGGTGGCGTCCCCGGCCGGGGACGCCACCACGGGTCGGGCGGGGTCAGTTGGTGAGCCGGACCGGCATGAGCATGTAGCGCAGGGCGCGCGGGTCGGCGCCGGCGCCGCTGAGGACGGCCGGCTTGGTGGCGTTGGTGAACTGGAAGCGCACGTACTCGCTGCCCAAGGCGTCCAGGCCCTCGATGAGGAAGGTCGGGTTGAACGCGATCTGCAGCTCGCCGCCCTTCAGCTCGCTGTGGACGTTGTCGACGGCCTGGGCGTCGTCGCCGCTGCCGGCCTCCAGGACCAGGGCGTTGTCGGTGAAGGACAGCCGGATCGGGGACTTCTTGTCGACGACCAGGGCGACGCGCGCCACGGCGCTCTTGAGGACCGCGGTCTCGACGGTCGCCTCGTACGGGAACTCGGTCGGGAACAGCTTCTCGTAGGCGGGCAGTTCGCCTTCGAGCGCGCGGATGGTGGTGGCGGCGTGGTCGGAGGTGAGGCTGAGGATGCCGTTGGTCTGGCCGGGCAGCGCGACGTCGACGGTGGAGTCGGCGGCCGCGGCCTTCGCGGCGTCCAGGAGCGCCTTGCCTGGGATCAGGGCGGGAGCGAGGGGCAGGTCGGGAGAGAGATCCTTGAAGTCGAGGATGCGGACGGCGTACCGGTAGCGGTCGGTCGCGAACAGGGTCAGGGTGCGCTCGCTGCTGTCGATGCGCAGGCCGATGCCGGTCAGGGCGGGCAGGCTGTCGTCGCGGCTGACGGCGGTGGCGATCTGGGCGACGGCCTCGGCGAACAGCGGGCCGGGCAGGGTGCCGGACGGGTCGTCGGGCTGGGGCAGGGCCGGGTACTCCTCCAGCGGCAGGGTGGGCAGCGTGAAGCGGGCCGAGCCCGCGCGCAGCAGCAGCCGGGTGCCGTCCAGCTCGAGGCGTACGTCGCCCTTCACGGCGGCGACGATGTCGGCGAGGAGCCGACCGGAGACGAGGGCGCGGCCCGGGGCGGTGACGGTCGCGGCGGCGGCGGTGTCCGCCGAGCGCTCATAGTCGAAGCCGCTAACCCTCAACTGGCCGTCCTCGGCGGCGAGCAGGAGTCCGGCCAGGACCGGGGCCGGGGGGCGGGAGGGCAGGCTGCGGGCGGCGTAGGTGACGGCCGCGGCGAGAGCGTCCTGCTCGATGGTGATCTTCACGGTGGGTGTCCTCGTCTGCCACATCAGGTGGCGTCGGTGGGGAAGTCCAGGGCGAGTTGGGTGCTGCAGCCGACCGGCCGGGGCAGGTGCTGGGGCCGGATCGGCAGCATGACGGGCTGCTCGGCGGCGCCGACGTCGACGGCGAGCTGCCCGGCGGCCGCGTGGGCGGCGGCCCTGGTGAGGGCCTGGGTGACGCGGTGATGAGGCCCGTCGAAGTCCAAATGGCAGCCGTTGCAGTAGGCACGCAGGTTGGCGGGGTCGCAGTTCTCGGGTGTGATCGAGGTGGGCGGTGGTGAGGATGACGCGGGACCCGGTGCCGTAGGCGGCACCGAGATGGACGTTGGGGCAGCGGCCGGGGTGGGTGCTCCGGCCGCACTCGCCCTCTCATTCGCACCGCCACCCGGCCCGTTCCTTGATGGACCGGGAGATCTCGTCCCAGTTCGCGGGGTAGCGGTCGAGGTTCTCCGGACGGATCGGCATGCCCCACCAGCCCTATCCGGCGGGCAGCAGCCGCGTCTGCAGCACCGGGTCAGCGGCGGCGACCGCCTCCAGGAGCTCCGGCGACGGCTTCCACAGGCGCTGCTTGCCGCGGGCAGTGACCGGCTGGGCGAGGGGCTGGACCTGGTCGAGCTTCCAGTGGAACTGGCCGCGCGCCGACCACGGGGTGCAGACGCCGTCGTCGGCGTGGATGCCGGTCAGGTCCGCCACCGCGACGATTGCCCCGCGCACCGGCTCGTAGCCGACGGGCAGCATCTTGCGTACGAGAGGCAGGCGCAGCGCCTCCTCGTCGACCTGCGAACCGCCGTGAATCATGAGGACGCCTCGCCAGCTCGTCGTCCACACACGGTTTTCGATGCGCTTGGCGCCGGGCACGGTGAGCGCGATCAGATCCGACCACGGCGGCCGGACGGTCAGGACACGGATCACGAGCGGGCCTCCTTCGTACGCGGCCGGGCAGTGACCGCCTCGGCGAGGGCCTGAAAGTTGCGGCGGCGCTGTGCGGCGCTCAGCGGCTTGGGCGTTGCGGGTTCGGTGCGGCGGAAGAGGACCCCGGTCGGGACGGCCTCGTGGCGTATGCGCAGGTACAGCTCCTCGTCGCCCGCCAAGGGCGCGAGGGCCGGCTCGGTCACCGGGCACCGCCCTGGGTGCGCCAGGCGACGTTGGCGGCGTAGGCGCGGCGCAGCACCCGCTCGTACGCCGGACCGTCGCCGAGCCGGTTGATCAGCTGGTGGCGGTCGGCCCTGCGCTGGCGCGGGGTGGTGGCGCCGTAGATGCCGGCCGGGGTCAGGTCCGGGTTGGCGATGGCCCAGATGCGGCACTCGGCGGTGAGCGGGCAGCGGCGGCAGGCGCGCAGCGCGTTCTTCACCGCAGGCTGGTTGATCGCGTAGCTGGCGTGGAAGAACTCCTCCTCGCCGGTGGCGCACGGCTCGGTGCCGCTCAGCGGGGGTCGGGGGACGATGGCGTCGGTGATGATCTGGGGCGGCGCGGCGGTCACCGGAGACTCTCCTGCTCCGTGCAGGCCGCCGTGGCGTGCTGCGGCAGGGTGGCGGGGCGGCCGACGGTGTGGAGCAGGACCTGCAGGGCCATGCCGGGGTGGGTGTACTCGGCGGTGGCGGGCAGTCCGCAGTGGAAGCAGTCGCGCTCGGCGCCGGTCCAGCAGGCGTCGCAGCGCGCGCAGACGAAGTCGCGGCCGTGGGCGGGCAGGGGGCGACGGGCGCCGATCGCCCGCATTCTGGCGGCGGTCGCAGTGCGGGTGGTCAGGGCGGGGGAGTGGGCCATGATGGTCCTTACGGTCGTTCGGGAACGGGACGTGCCGGACGTGCAAGGGGCGGCGCTTACGTGGCAGTTGGGCCGCCTCTTTGTCGTGTGCGTGCTCAGGCCGCGACGGCGCTCGGCGCGGTGCTGGTGCCGGTGCCGGACCGGCCGAGACTGCGGCCGTTGACCATGGGCCCGTTCATGTGCGCGGTCGTGGCGATCCGGAAGTCGCCGTGGCGCTCCTGCTTGTGCTCGTACATGGCGCCGTCGGCCGCCCGCAGCAGCCGGGCCAGCTCCTTGGTGTTCAGGTCGCTGGGGCTGGCCGCGCCGATCGACACGGCGACGTCGACGTGCCGGTCGCCGACGCGGACGGGCTGGTGCACAAGGTGGTGTAGCTGGGCGAGGCGGATCGGACGACGCTGGGCGGGGATGCGGGCGGCGGCCGCGAACTCGTCGCCGTACAGGCGGGCCGCGACACCGTGCTTCCCGGCCCACTGCTCGAGGCGCTGGCCGGTCGCGGCGAGGACCTCATTGCCGGCGTCGTGCCCGAAGGTGTCGTTGACCTTCTTGAAGCCGGCCATGTCGAGGAAGACAACCAGGCTGTGGTCGCCGTAGCGGCGGACGAGGTCGGTGGCGCGGTGGGTGTAGCCGTCGCGGCCGTGCAGCCCGGTGACCGGGTCGCGGCGCGCGGCCTGCAGCTTGAGGCGCTCGGCCTGCAGCTTGCGGCGCATCAGGACGCCGTCGGCGATCCACAGCGTGGTCGGCACGGCAGCCGCCGTGAACACGGCGAGGGGCTGCGCAACGGAGAGACGGAACGGCATCATGGGGTGGTACTCCTCTCGTCTGGTACGAGCTGGGGTGGGCCCGGGGCGGCCGACGGTTTTCGAGGCCAAGTGCGGCCGCTCCGGGGCGAATTCACGTGATGTCGAAGCGCAGGGTGTTCTTCCGGACCGCTTCGTTGATCTCCAGGACCTCGACCGTGCCGAGGTCGATCCGTGCGCCGCCGCGGACGGCCTGCTCTGCCTCGGACTCGGCGCGGCTGAGCCCGAGTCGGCGGGCCTCACTCAAGGGCACGTCGTCCTTGATGACGTAGGAGTGGCGGGTGCCGGCGGCGTCCAGGAGCGTGACGGTCACCAGCCAGGGGTCGTAGTGCGCCATGAGGCTCACCACGGGGGTTCGAGGTTGGCGTGGCGGGTGTCGGCGTAGCTGGTGCGGCGGATCCGCAGCTGCGGGTCGCATGCGATCGGGGCGCCGGGCGGGGTGTCGAGCTCGTCCAGGAGCACAATGAGCGCGTCCTCGTCGACCAGCTCGACCTCGGTGTAGCTGCCGCACACGCACGGTGCGATGAGGGTGAGGACGTGGACCAGGTCGTCGTGCTCCACGGTCTCGGGGTGGCGGGTGTAGTGCAGCCACCATCCCCGTACGCCGTCGACGGTGCCGAGGTGGGTGATGGCCGAGGCCATCAGCTCGTTGTCCTCGAGGGGCGGGTAGCCGGTCCAGGCCATCGCCTGGACGACGGGGTCGAGGGTGTCGCGAAAGCTGCCGGTGAGGACCGCGTCGACGTTGAGGACGGTCTGGAAGGCGAGTTCCTCGTCGCGCTCGCGGGCCCGCTCGGACAGGTCAAAGTCCTGCACGCGCTGGTGGAGTGCAACGATCGGCAGCTCAGCGTCGGCGCCGGGGCGATCGTGCTGTATCGGAGGGCTGAACGGGAGGATGGACATGGGGGAGGGTCTCCTTCGATCCGGGTGCGGCCGGCGTCTGTCCGGCCCTCCGCGCCGCCCCGGCCCCCCGTGTGGGCGGGGCCGGGGCGGCACAGGGGCGCCGTCAGCTGTTATCGCGGTGGTGCAGGCGGGCGCCGACGACGTCGACCACTGCCTCGAACGGCACGTCGGGGAGCCCCGCGGCGGCAGCCCGCTCCTGAATGGCCATGGCGGTGACGCTCGCGCCCGTGCCGTCGTCCTCGTCCAGTGCGGCGTCCACGAGCTCGATCAGCTCCGAGGAGTGCTCGTACGACGGGGTGTCGGAGAGGGACGCGGAGGTGTCCGCCGCCAGTTCGCCCTCACCGAGCTCCGGCTCCGGCTCGGGCTCGGGGTAGAGGAGAGCGAGCAGCTGCGCCGGGCCGGCCAGGACGATGGTGCCCTCGCCGGTTTCCAGCGTGTACTGCTGCTCCCAGCCAGCCGACCGGTTCGTGCCGACGTCCTGGTGGTCGGGCTGGTAGCGCAGGTACTGGCCGGGGGCCAGGTAGTAGGTGGCGGTGCCGTCCTCGTGGCCACGCCACAGCTCGGGGCTGCTGAGCGGGTTGTTCTCCCGGACGGCGCCGAGCGCCCAGCGGTAGGCGGCCGACGATGCGGCGTCCGCGCTGGCCGAGCGTGCGACGTGGGTGCGCAGTTCACCCTCGCTGCTGCGGTGGGGGCCCGTGCGGAGCTCGCGGCGCCACGGCCCCAGGGCCGCGTCGAGGATCGCGTCGGTAACGAGTGCGGCGGCCAGTCCGGCGGCAACCGCCGTGGCGAGGCGGCTGGTTGAGCCGCCCCGGTCGCTGGTGCGGGCGTGGGCCCAGCGGCCGACGACGGTGCCGGCCGCGACGCCGCCGACAGTGTTCACGCTGTCGAGCAGGCTCTCGCCGACGGTGCGGAGCGTGGAGGAGGGCAGGGGCACGACGGTCTCCTTCAGGAACAGGGGGCGGGCCGGGGCTGTCCGGTCCTCCGCGTCGCCCCGCCGGATCGGCGGGGCGGCACGGGGAGCCGTCAGATCGGCTGCGGCGGTGCGTCGACGACGGCCAGGACCTCGGTCCCGAGCTCGGGCGCGGCAAGCACCGTGCGCAGGATCGACACGAGACCGTCCCGCTCGATCGGGTTGAGCCGGTCCAGCACGAGGTGCGCGTCGCGGTGGGCGGCGATGGTCTTCGTGTACGCGTCCGGGGTGGTGGCCGTACGGACGGCGCCGCACCGGCCGCACCGGAACTCGGCCTGGTCCCATGCGGCTGTCTGTTCCGGCCGCACCGCTGCGTCCTGGTGCGCGCTCATGCGGAGACCGCCAGCCGCGGGGTGGACTCCGGGTCGGCCATGCGGAGCTCGGCGAGCGCGATGCCGAACGTGGCGCACGAGCCGGAGCAGTAGTCGCGGGCCGGGTCGCGGGAGCCGTTGACCTGGATGCGGACCCAGCCGCGCTCGGCGGGCGCCAGGCCGGCGGCGTCGCGTCCGCAGTCCGGCACCGGGCAGTCGGCGCCGACGGGCAGGTTCGCCTCCGGGCGGGCGGCGCCGCGCAGCTGACCGCCGTTCCACTCCTGCTGCGCGGCGGCCGCGGTCGGCCTCTTCTTCGCGGCCGTCTTCCCGGAGGTGCCCTTGCCGGGCCGGTTCGCGTTGTACTCGCGCAGCGCGGGCAGGCATCCGCACTCCTCGGTGGCGGACACCTTGCGGTAGGTGTGCTGCCGGTAGCCCTTGACCGTGCCGTGCTCGATGCCTTCTTCTTGTCCGATGACGCTCACACGTCATCGCCTCCCTGGGGTCGGTGGGACGGGGTGAACTGGGCGAGGAGGGTGCGCAGGGCCTGCGCCATGACCGCGCTCGCCTCGGTGAGGTCGCCGACCGACAGCCAGTCGACGAGGTCGCGGTGGCCGGTCAGGTCGGCGGTGTAGAGGGCGGTGGGCGTGACCGGGTCGTCGCTAGCAGACGCCTGCAGCGTGATGCGGCCGGTCTCGGGGTCGGGGTCGGCGGCGACCGTGCGGTTAGTGCCGTGCTGGGTGAGGACCACAGCCGGGGCGCCCGGGCCCATGGTCGGGATCCAGGTGTCGCCGAGGTGGCGGCGCAGGACGTCAGCGAGGCGTTCGACGGGGTCGAGGGCCAGGTGCTGGGTCATCGGACCATCACCTCCGCGTACGCCTCGCCGTCCTCGTCCTCGGTGGCGTCGTCCAGGGCGGTGAAGGCCTCGCAGCGCGGGCACTGAAGGTCCTCGTCGTCGTCGAGGTGACCGAGGTGAGCCTTGAGCAGGTCGCTCTGGCTGAACACGGGCACCCAGGCGGGGCCGGGGCAGTCCTCCGTGGGGCAGGGCACCATCGCGTCGAAGCCGAAGTCGCCGGTGTCGTCGACGTCCTGGCGGAAGGCGAGGGTGAGCCGGGCCGAGCCGAGGACGAGTTCGGCGATGCGGTCGCCGTCGGCGAGCGGTGAGTTGTCCGTCCAGGTGAACAGACGGGCCAGCTCGGGGCCGAAGAAGCGGCGCAGCAGCAGTTCGTCGCCCAGGCCGGCGCTGCCGTCCAGACCGAGTTCGCGGCGCCAGCGGTTGCTGACGCGGCGCAGCAGCGGGCGGAGCCGGTCGATGTCCTGCGCGGACACGACGTGATCGAAGCCCTCGACGTGCAGGCCCGGCGCGGCGGCGGTCATCGCGGTGTGCTGGGCGCGCACCACCTCCTCGGGGACACGGCGGTCGTCCGGGCGCCGCTTGTTGCGCTCGAGGCACACGTCAAGCGGGGTGGGAACGAGAAGCGCGACGGTGGGCTGGCTGTAGCGTGCGGCGGCCTTGAGGATCGCGATCCGGGCTTCGACCGTGGTGTTCGTCGCGTCGATCACCGACGTCAGCCGGCGCTCCATGCGGGCCTCCAGAACGCACTGGAGGGCGAACACGGCGTCGCCGGTCGCGTCCTGGTCGCCGGCGCCTTCCGAGACGAGCGCCCGGTACTGGTCGAGGCAGAGGACCTGGGTGGGCTCCCAGGTGGCGGCCAGCGAGCTCTTGCCCGCGCCGGCAGCGCCGATGAGCACGACGACGGCCGGGTCGGGGATGCTGGTGTCCAGCGGCGGCATGCTCAATCTCCTTGCAGGGCCGAGTAGTTGGCGGTGAGTTCCAGCGGGCGGTCCGTCTGCTCGTACGGGGCGGTGAGGTCATCCAGGGCGCGGCGGAGCCGGTCGGCGTTGCCCAGGACGCGCGAGCGCAGGGCGGCGGCCGTGATCGGCTGCGGGTAGCGGGCGGCCTCCGTGTCCGGGGTGACAGCGCGGTCGCGGGCCTGCTCGAGGTGGCGGGTAGCGGCGATCAACGCGCAGATCAGGTCGGACTCGCGGTCGGTGATCGCGGTCGATAACGCGCACGGCCCGGTGGGCGGGGCGACGGCGAGGGCGGGCTTCATCGGGGCGGGCTGCTCCTTCGAAAGAGCCGGAAGAGGACGGGGAGGGGAGGTGGTGCCCCGCCGGGGGTCCGGGGCGAGGCACCACCAGTCGAGGCCGCGGGGCGGTCAGGCGCGGGTACTGGTGCAGGCGGTGCCGCCGCGATGCCACACGGTGTGCTCCTCACGGCTCAGCACGGTGAGGATGGTGACCAGGTCCGTGTCGCCTTGGAGCTCGAACTCCACGTACCCCGCCCTGCAGGAGCAGGGGGCGATCAGGGTGAGGACGTCGCGGGCGGGCTCCTCCTCGGGGATGTCGAGGCTGTGGTGCAGCCACAACCCCGCCCCGAGGTAGGCGACCGCGCTCGGGGCCAGGTCGGCAGCGCGCAGGGCGGGCATGCCGCGCCACTCCGTTGCCTCCAGGACCTGGACCTGGCCGACCGTGTCCGGGTACTCGGTGTAGATGTGGTGCAGGGCGGCGGTCACCGCGTCTTCGCGCTCCTCGGCGGCGAGCGGGCCCGCGGCGCCCAGCGCGATCGACAGCAGCTCGGCGAGCGGCTCGTCGGCAGCCAGGCCGGGGACGGCGAGGGTGGTGGGGCGTTCGAGGATCTCGGTCACGTGCTTCTCCTTCGCTCGGTGGTGCCGGGTGAGTTGGTTATGCGAGCACCAGCGCGGGCCGGTGCTCGCCGGTCAGGTCGCTGGTGTTGGGCTTGCCGCGCAGCACCTTCAGCAGGTCGCGCTGGAAGTCGTGGTCGGAGAGCCGGTCCTGGAACATCTCGGCCGCGACCAAGCCGTAGGCGCGGGTCTGCAGCAGCACCAGGTCCTCGTCACTCACGGCCGTCTCGCCCCATGCCTCCCGTACGACGGCGTCGGCGAGTTCGGTGGCCTTGTCGAGTGCGGCCTCGCGGCGCGACGACCAGGACTTCGCCGTGATGTGGTTCGACGGGTAGGGCGAGCCGATGACCGTTCGACGCCACTGCCGGTAGCGCTCGCGGGTGGCCTCCGGATCGGCGCTCCACTCGGCCACCCACTCGCGGGCGAGGTCCGGCATCTGAGCGATGAGGCGGAGAACCTTGTCGCCGCGGGAGCCGAAAGCCCGCCAGATCTCGGTCTCCTCCACCACGCGCAGCTGGTGGGACAGCACCCAGTACGGGTAGTGGACGCCGCCCCAGTTGCCGGTCTCTCCGAGCGGCTCGACGACCCACAGACGGGCCGGCCACTGGGGCACGCGTTCCAGGACCTCGCCGGGACGGGTGTAGGAGCGGAAGTAGCTGAACGGGCTCTCGTCGTACCAGCGCCGTCCCGGGGTGGGGTGATCGATCACCTCACCAACGTGGGCGGCGAGGTTGACGGACGTGCGCTCGCCGACATGGGCGCCGTCCGTGGCCAGGACGGTGCCGTCGGGCAGGGTCGCCATGTAGTGGACAACCGGCTTCTTGCTCATGAACTCCTCCAGTGAGGTGCCGAGTTGAACAGGCCGGCCGCGGCGCGACCGGCCATCAAGTGCGTCAGGTCGTGCGGGCGGCAGCGGGCTGCGTGCCGCCCGGGTTCGTGGTACGCAGCTGCGCGAAGCGCGGGCAGTCGCAGTGCGGGCAGGCCGCGTCGTGGTGCCCGGCGTACGGGTGCAGGCACGGGCAGATGTCCAGGCAGGCGGAGTCGCGGCGCGCGTCCCAGCGGGTGCAGTGCGTACGGACGCGCCCGTCGTCACCGACGACGGTCATCGACCAGCCGCTGTCCCAGCCGATCGCCGCGCGGGTGGCCTCAGTGCCGTACGTGATGCCGAGGACCGTGTAGGGCTCGCCGCCGTAGCCGGATCGGTAGACCTTGCCGATCTCGCGCGGGCCGACGTAGTCACCGAAGATTCGGCGGGCTTCCTGCTCTGTGGTCGCCATCAGGGGGAACGCTCCTTCGCTGCGGCAGAGGGCCGAGTTGAGGACCCACCACGCCGTCCCGGCGTGGGCCGGGGCGGCACAGAAGGCGGTCAGAACGGCGCGTCGTGGGAACCGGACGAGGAGGCCGAGGCGCTGGCCCAGGGGTCGGAGGCCGGGCCCACCGGGCGCGGCGCGACGGGCGCGTCAGCGCCACCCAGGTCGTCCTCGTCGTAGGCACCGGCGTCCTCACACGCGGTGGAGCAGTACTTCCGGGAGGAGAAGTAGGGGGCGCCGCAGTTGGCGCACTCATTCTCTTCGCCGTCGCAGACCTTGGACCAGTCGATGATCACGCTGGGGTCGATGCAGGCCTGGCAGCGGCCGTCGTCCTGGTCGACGACGCCGTTGCAGCCGTCGCCGCAGATCTGCCACCCGAGCGCGGTGCACCCGCAGGAACAGAGCACCTTCGGCGCGTCCGCCGGCGGGGGCGGAACGGGGCGCGTGGAGACCTGCTCCAGGGCCTCCCACAGTCGCGTGGTCGGCCCGAACTTGGGATCCACCACCGTCACGTAGTGGGATCCGGCGATCGCGTTGACCGCTTCCGGGGCGCAGCCGCGCCACATGAAGTCGAGGTCGCCGATGGTCAGGGCCCTGCCGAAGCTGGTGGTCGGCAGACCCCTGCGGGTCGTGACGGTCACGGCACCGTTGCCCCACTCGTTGAGCAGGCTGTGCAGCCGCACCTCGAGACCCGCCTCCTGCGCAGCCACACTCAACGCAAGAAGCAGGGCCCGGTCGGCAATGAACCCTTCAACAGCGGCACGCTGCTGCCAGTCCTTGCCGTCGCAGCCCTGCCCGGCGAAGCCGGGTTGGCTGCTGATGGTCAGGTAGCCGGCGCGGTTGGCGGCGGCGAGGACCCCGGTGTAGGGCAGGGTCTCCTCGTCGGGTCCGTAGCGGGGCTGGTAGCCGGGCCAGCTGCCGACCTTGCCCTCCAGCCATAACGCCATCAGCTCGGCGACGGCGGAGAAGGTGGCAGCGTTCTTCCACTGCTTCTTGTCGGAGCGGCTCATCCACGGGAGCTTCATCAGGGCGTCTCCTGGACGTCGTTGGGGATCGGGGAGGAGCGGGCCGGACGGCCACCACCGGCCCCGGGCAGTGGGCTCGGTGCCGGTCCGGGCGGTTGGTCACGCCCGGACCGGGCCGTGCTGGCCGGTCGGCCACCGCCAGGCCCCGGCGCCCCTTGCCGGGGCGGCCGGGACCGACCGAAGCGGGCCGGGTCAGATCTTGTGGACGCTGCCGTTGTGCGTGCTGGTTTGGACGTCCAGGTCCTGCCGCCCGCGCACGCCGCGCAGGGTGACCGAGCCGTTGTGGGTGCGGGCCACGATCTGGCCGGCGGCCTGCGGCGTGGCAGCGAGGTTCAGGGTGCCGTTGTGGGTGATCACGCGGGCGTCGTTGCCGCTGTAGCTGCCGATCGTGGTGTGGCCGTTGTGGGAGTCGATGTCGACCGACTCCTGAATGGCCTCGAAGGCGTATTTGCCGTTGTGGCCGTCGATCTTCACGCGGCCGACAACTCCGGCGCGGACGTGCCCGTTGTGCGTGTCCATGCGCAGGGCGGCAAGCGGCCCGTCGACCTCGAGGTGGGCGTTGCGCGACTCCACCTTGACGCCGGACCCGATCGGGAGGGTCACAAGGACCTCGATCGGGCTGGAGGCGACGCCGCCGGAGACGCCGCCGATGGTCATGTTGCCGTTACCGTCGATCGTGACTCCGGTGACGGAGCCGTAGACGACGCCCGCGCTCTGGTAGATCCGCGTGCTGCCGCCGGTGTTGATGATCTGGGTGACGCCGTCCACTCCCTCGATCTCCGGGACACGGACGGTGAGCCGGTCGCCGTCGAGGGAGACGGTGCTGCGTCGCACGGCGTCCGCGGAGGGGCCGGTCTTGTCGTCGGTGCGCACCTTGGCGCTGGGGACCGTGGCGGTTGCGTCGACGGTCACCTTGACCGTGCCGGACGGGCAGGTGACGTCGGCGAGGTACGGCCGCCCGGCGGGCGCCTCCTGCCGGCCCTTCTCGCTGGCGGGCTTGCTGGTCGCGACGTCGGTCTCGCTCTTGAGCAGGGTGACAACGTCGGCCGCCGCCACCGCGGGCATCGCGTGTTCGCGCACCAGCTGGGCAGCGGGGTCTTGGCCGACGGCGATGGCGCGCTGGTAGGTGGCGCGGAAGCCCGGCAGACGCTTGCTGAACATCGCCTGGACGAACTCCTGCGCCCACGACTCGCCCTGCGCGACCATCTGCGTGACGGCCTGCTGGAACTCCTCCTGCGCTTGGTCCTCGGGCATGGCGGAGGCGATGGTGATGAACAGGTTGGTCGCCATGGCGGCCGTGGGCTCGCTGACGCCGTACTCGGTCATGAAGTCGCGGATGAGTTCCTCACGGTCGGCGTCGGTGAGGCTGTGTTGGGTGTGGCCGTCGTGCAGGGCGGTCAGGCGGCCTTCAGGGAGGCCGGCGGAGTGTAGGAGCTGGGGTCGGCGGGGGTGCCTTCGTGGCATTCCAGGCAGATGCCGAGCGAGGTACGGAGGCAGTAGAAGTAGCGGCGCTTGCACTCGGGGCAGGTCTGGCGGGCCGCCATCGCCCGGTCCAGCGCCCATTCCTGGGCGAGCGTCGGGATCCGGCGGGGCTTGGCCTTGGCGATCTCGTAGAGGAAGCCGTTCTTGGGGCCCCGGGTCTCGACCTCGGCGACGACCTGCTGGCCGCCGGGGCGCAGTCCCAGCGCCTTCAACTGCCGCAACGTGGCGAGCCCTTCGGGTGCCTGGTTGCGCTTGTAGATAGGGATCGTCGGCCGCACCTTCTTCGGCGCATACACGTCGACATCGACCAAGTCCTTGGTGGTCTTCGAGGTGATGTCGTGAGTACGCATGGGCTGCCTCCCTTCGCCGGGTTGCGATCCGCCGTTGCGATACAAAGTAGCGATACAAGGGAGCGACGCGCAAGGGGGTTGCGCTACCGTGTTGCGCATGGACATTGAGCAGGCACTGGACGAGGCCACTCAGCAGTACAGACAGACCGCAGAGGCCCATGAGGAAGCCCGCAAGGCCGCCATCTCGGCGGTGCTTGAGGCCCTGCGCGGCGGAATGAAGCCCACCGCAGTCACGAAGCGGTCACCCTTCACCGCGGCGTACGTACGACGCCTCGCACGCAAGAGCGGCATTGAAGGCGACCCCAGATACCAGAGGTAGGGAGGGGAAGCGTGGAGGATCCGAACGGAAGGACCGCGCCAGCAAGGGACCCAAGGGCGTGGAACAGTGGGCAGCCGGTGCGCCGTACGAATAACTTCGTACGGCGCACCGTCGCGTTTCCAGCGGAAGCCGCGTGTCATTGCGTGCGCGCCGCGCTCTGTATGATCTTCCGGCCGTCGGGGTGTGCCTCGACGACCTGCACGATGCGGTCGCACCATTCCCGCAGGCCCTCGTGTCGCTCTCGCGCCTCCTCCAACTGCTGCTGTGCGTCGGCGAGTTGTGCGCTGACGGTGGGGCAGTCGCAGGTGTCGATGTCGGACTCGTGGACGCGGGTCATGCAGCCGGGTACGAGGAAACGGCCGCCGTCCGGGTCTTCGTGCCAGTGGCAGGGGCGGTGCGCAGATGGGGTTCTGGCCATTGCGGAACTCACTCCTGGGCGGTGGCGATGGCGCACTCGGCGAGCAGGACCACGAGCTCGTGGCCGTGGTCGACCGCCGCCTCCAGGCGCTCGATGAAGTCGGGGCGCAGCTGCTGGGCGCGGGCTCATTTGAGGAGCTGCTCGAGGAAGAGCACGTCGTCCAGGACGTAGCCGCGGACGTCGACCAGCGCGGGCTGTGCGCGGAGCTCGGACTCGTGGTTGATGGCCGTCTTGAAGGTGCCGGCCGTCCCGAAGGCGCGCTGTGTCTGCTCCTGCAGGACCGCCATGATGTCGGCGGCGCTGTGCAGGGCCAGGCGATGACCGGTCTTGCTGGGGGTCTCGAAGTCTTCGAGCGCCGACAGGGGCTGGCCGGGGGCCGGAGGAGGAGAGGGGCTCGTCTTGTGCCGTTTGAAGAACGGGATGCGCATCTGCTGCTCCTGTCGATGACGGACCGCGAGGCCGGGTGGCCGGGCGAGCACCAGCGGCAGTCGTGGTGGGCTGGCGGCTCTCCGCCGCGCCCGCGCCCGAAGGCGCGGACGGGACGGGCAGCGGTCAGTTCAGCGAGGGCCCAGGACCGTGTTGGATGGCGTCGAAGGGGACGGTCGCCGTCTCGGGCTTGGGCATGTGGATGTGGATGTGGATCTCGGGGTGGACCGCCGGAGGGTGTACGTCGTAGTGCACGTGGGTGAAGAAGGACGGCCGCAGGGACAGGCCGCGGAGCGCGAGAACCGAGGCGATGCCCCAGGCGAGGGCGGTGATCCCTACGGTGACTTCACGGCCGGGCACCGGGGTCCCGTACCAGACCATGGCGCCGGTGGCCGCTCCCCACAGCACCCAGGTGATGCGGGCGCCGCTGTAGCGGAAGAAGCCGAGTACGAAGGCGACCAGGCCGACTGTCTCCCAGGTGCCGTAGACGGTGGCGGCGCTGACCGGCAGCTCGGTGGTGCGGGTGGCCAGGTAGTGCCGGACCGGGTCGGTCATGGTGGCCATCAGCCCGGAGTCGTCGGTGGTGAGCGTGACGGTGGGCCAGGACCAGGTGGACACCCAGGCGAACACTGCGCTGCCGATCCAGTACATGAGGCCGAGCGTGAGGGCGAGTACGAGGAGGGCGACGGCGGTCTTGATCCAGGTGGCGAGGGGGCGCCAGCCGTAGAAGGGGGCGTCGAGGATTTCCTCGAGCCGCCTGTCGAGCCATCCGCCGCCGCGTGTGAAGCTGGCCCACCAGCGGCGCAGGGCACCAGGCTCGGGGACGGCGGCCTGGCCGGTGATCTCGGGCTCGGGCTGCTTGGGGAGCGGGGTGACGGTCATGTCGGTCCTCCGGACGTTCAACGGGAGCCAGTCGGGGTCGGCAGGGGCTTGACCGAGGGGTTGGCGGGCGCGGTGTGGGCCGGGCCCGGCGTGTGGGGGTTGGGCGAGGCGTCGCTGCTGTGGGTGCCGACGTAGAAGCCGCCGATGAGGCCGAGGACCAGGAAGACGTGGTGCCGGTGGGCTTTCCACCAGGTCGGCGGTGCGGGTTCGGTCAGGACACCTATGACGGCGGGACCTTTCGCCAAGACGGTTTCTCTCCCCGGGAGTTGGGCGCAGCCGGTGGCTGCGACGGTGGATGCGGGTGTTGCGCTGAAGGCCAGTCGGCCTGTCCGGTCCCCGGCTCCCGTGGGTGCGGGCTCCGGGGACCGGGCGGGTGGGCCGGCGGGGAGTTCGGGGGTCAGGCCCTGTGCGCGGTGTCGTGGGCGGGAAGGGACGGCACCGCGTCCAGGGGCCAGCAGGGCCCGGTGTGCGGGGTGCGGTCCGGCATCTGGTGGGGGTGAAGGATCGGGGCGCCGGTCGCGGCGTGCAGGCCGCGGTAGCGCCACACCACGCCGGGACGGCGTCGGGCTTCGTCGGCGGGCACGTAGTCGACGGTGAGGTCGTAGGTGCGGCCGCCGGCCGGGTCGGTCCAGGTACGGGGCTGGTCGGACACCTGGCTGATGAGCCCGGCTCCCGGGTCGGTGTACCGGGCGACGAGCACGTCCAGGCTCGCGCGGATCTTGTCGGCGTTGGTGCGGATCCACTCGGGCACCAGGTGCCCTTGGCCCCTGTTCGCGTAGTAGGCGGCGCTCTCCTGGGGGCCGGCGGCGGTGGCCTTCTCCACGTGGGCGAGGGCCGCGACCAGTTCGGCGACGGCGGGGGCTTCGATGCGCACGACCCGGGCGGCGTGCTCGCAGTAGCGGATCTCGGTGGGGGCGGTTCTCAACAGGGGCTCCTCGTCGACGGGATGCGGGGCCGGTCGGCCTGTCCGGTCTCCGGCGCCGCGGATGCGGGGCTCCGGGGACCAGGCGGGCGGGCCGGTCGCGTCACCGTCCGTCGTGCGAGGAAACCGTCGTGGTGTGCGGAGGCCGCTGCTCGGCGGCGTTGGTGGAGTCGTTGGCGTGGGTGCCGAGCAGGAAGCCGACTGTCAGGGCGAGGACGGACAGCACCTGGTGGCGGTGGGCCTGCCACAGTCCTGGCTTGACCGGGGCGGCGGCCTGGAGGGTGAAGGTGGGGGCGGGCGGGTTCTTGGCCATGGCGGTGGGCTCCTTGGGCAGGGGAGGGCGGGCCTGCGGCGCGAGGGCCGCGGGCAGGGCAGGAAGGGGTTGTCGTGCGGACCGTGACGGCCTGCCCGGTCCCCGGAGCCCGTGTGAACGGGGTGGCCGGGGGCCAGACGGGGCGGCCGGTCTATTGCTTGTTGCGGTTGTGGTCGCCCCACTGGATGTTCACGTCGCCGCTGCGGCCCAGGAGCCGGGTGCCGCCGGTGTTGATCTCGGGGGCGAAGACGACCGTGGACTGGCCGTGGCTGCTTCCCGTGTCGCTGGCGCTGTCCGTGGCGGAGGCCGCCAGGAAGCGCATGATGATGCGGCCGCCGAAGAAGATGACGGCCAGGACCAGGGCGACGACCCAGATCGTGTTGAGCAGGTCCACGAGGTCTCCCAGGGCGGGGGCGGCGATCCGCAGGGCGATGGCGCCGCCGAGGGCGAGGACGGTGAGGCTTCCGGCGACCATGCCGATCGCCTTGGCCCAGGCGGGCATCGGCTCCTTCGGCGCGGGCAGCGGGACGGTCTCGAGGCGCGGCTCGACCGGGCGGCCCCAGGCAATGCGGCCGTCGGGCAGCTGGACCTGGACGGCGCCGGGGACCGGAACCTGGTACAGGGTCAGGGCCGGGGCGTCCGGCTGTACGAGGTGCTGCGGTGCGGCGGGCTGCCAGACGGCAGTGGGCAGAGCGGGGCCGACTTCTTGGCCGACCGGGATGTAGCGCTCGGTGTTCATCGGGTCTCCAAGGGAGTCGGTCAAGCGAAGGCCGACCCCACAGCACAGGGCCGGCCTTCGGTGTCGGGGGCGGGGTGGGCTGCTACGCCTCGCCGCGCTCGGCGGCGGCGTTCAGCTCGGCGGCGGTGGCGTACTGACGGCCCACCAGGTGCCGGTCGTCCCCGGGACGCGCGCCGACGAGCCGGCCGCGGGCCGTGAGGCGGACACCCTGGGTGCGGCCGCTGACCATCAGGTCGCGGACCAGCTGCTTGGCCTCCGGCGTGGCGCCGACGAGCACGGCGTCCATCTCGTCGACGACGAGGGTGACCTGCTGGTGGAGGCCGTCGGCGGAGCTGGTGCGCTGGGCGACGAGGTCGCGGGCGGCGGCCAGGAGCGCGAGCGTGCCGGTGTGGGTCTGGTCGGTGTGGGACATGTGCGTTCTTCCTCTCGGTGGGGTCAGGCGGCAGCGGAGTCGGAGTCGGAGTCGAGGTGGTCCTTGTGGAGCCAGGCGCCGTGGCCGAGGTTGACGATCGGGGCCTTGGGGTCGTCCTTCATGCGGCCGAGGGCCTTGCGTACCTGTGGCCCGGTCATGCCCAGGGTCTTCGCGATGATCGCCGGAGCGGCGGGCCGCGCGTGCTGGTGCAGGAACGCGACGATCTTCAGTGAGGTGTTCGACAGGGACGGGCCCTCGCTCTCCACGGCGACCGGCACCTTCTCCATGGACGGACCGGGCACCGTGGCCTTGGCCGTCTTACGGGCCGGGGCCGCAGGCTGCGCCTCGTTGAAGCGCTCCGGGTCGTAGGAGTACTGCTCGCCGGCGTTGCGCAGGCGGAGCATGAGGGCGTGCTCGTCGAGGATGTGCCGCACGATCGGCAGGGCGTCGATGGTGGCCTGCTCGATGCCGGTCGTGAAGCCCTCGTGGGCCAGGCCGAAGGGGTCTTCGACCAGCGGGGCGCGCCACATGGCGGCGCGGTTGTCGGGTCCGGCGAGGTAGCCGAGACCGCCCGTGGTGGTGCCGTCGTTGAACTCCTTCGGGATGGCGCCCGGGTCGATGTCGCCCAGGGCACTGCCTGCGGCGCGCTTGCCGGTCGCCGTGCTGCCGGACCGCAGGACGGCGTTGTTGCCGCCCTGCAGGATGTCGCGGATCAGGGTCTCGCCGCCGAGCTCGGAGGCGTTGGGGGACTGGTTGGCGAGGCGGAACTTGATGCCGACCTTGCGGGCCTCCTTGACGAGATCGCCGATGATCTTGACGGCTTCCTCGCCGAACTCGGGGTCGTTGAGGAGGTCGTGGGCCTCATCCAGGGTGACGCAGAGCAGCGGGTCCGGGTCGCCCGGGACAAAGAACGCCCGGCCGACGCGGGTGCGGCCCTTCTCGTCGGTCCACTTCATCCGGTTGTAGCGCCTCGAACGCTCCTTCATGATCGCGTGGACGGCGCGCAGGACGACGATGCCGAACTCGTTGCCGGGGGCGAACACGGCGACACCATCGGGCCAGTCCGGCAGGGACAGGCCGGCCTGCGGGTCGATGACGATCGAGCACATCAGCGGGCTGCGCCGCTCGATGCCGAGCAGCGCGTCCAGGAGCCGGGACTTGCCGGAGCCGGAGGTGCCGGTGATGAAGTCGTGCACGGCTCCGGAGCCCGGCAGGAAGAACCGGTAGTGGGCTTGCTCGCCGTCGTAGTAGATGCCGATCGGAGCGAGCCCGGTCTCCGGGTCCAGGACGTGGTGGTCGCCGAAGAGGGTGCCCTTCTTCAGCGGGTTCTCGCTGAACACCGAGACGCGGCCGCGGCGCGGGCCGAGCTTCTCCATCGCGATCAGGTCGAGGTCGTCGATGTCGAGCGCGGACGCCGTCTTCACCACGCGCAGCTCGAACTCCTGACCGCGGGGCAGCAGGATCTCCGCCGACCAGCCGCCCTTGGGCAGCGCGATGGGCGAGACGAGCTTGCTCTTGGGGTAGGGGCCGGAGGCGACGGACGCGAACTCGATCCAGTCGAGCATCTGCCGGGTCAGCTCCGGGCCCTTGGCCTCCGGACGCTGGCCCCAGCGCCGCCAGGCCCACGTGCCGTAGCCGAGCGCCCAGGCCAGGGAGAAGCCCCACCAGGGGTTGTCGCCCCACTCCGGCCCGCCCACGCTCGCCATGGTGGTCAGCAGGCCGGAGCCGGTGACCGGCATGGACAGGCCGACGTACCGGTCGAAGTCGCAGGGCAGGGTGCGGGCCGGGCGCCACACACCCTTGATCTTTATCAGGCCCGGCAGCCAGCCCCACACGCCGGCGCCTGCGGCGCCGGCCGCACCCAGGGCCAGGGCGGTCTTCCAGCCGTCGGCGGTGGCCGACAGCAGTTCGCCGGCCGGGCCCATGCTGGCGGCGGCCGCCGCGACGGCGAGCCGTCCGCGGTTGTCGAGCGCCCACTGCTGGAAGGTGCGCGACGACTTCTTGCCCGTGGCCGCCTGCGCGGTGGCCTGGTTGGACTGCGCGGCGACGAAGGCAGCCAGGTCGGTGTACTGGGGAGAGGGGTTCTTCGGGGCGCGCACGAGAGGGGGTCCCTTCTTGCTCGGGGCGTGGAGGTCGGGTCGGGGGCCCAGCGCTCCCCACCGCCCCCGGATCCGCGCGCAGAGCGCGGGCCGGGGGCGTCTGGGCAACACAGGGGCCGGGCCCGCGCGGTGGCGGGCCCGGTGGCACGGGTTGCGGGGTGCTTCTATTCGCCCTGGTAGAAGACGTTCTTCGCCATCGGGGCGTCGGCGTCGTCGACGGCCTCCTGGATGCGGCCGTGGTTGCGGTGCGCGGTGCGCGCGGCGGACTCGGCCTGGGTGACGGAGGTGTCGGTGGCGTTCTTGTACTTGTCGGCCGCCGTCTTCTGCCCGTCGATGAGGTCGCCGAGCATGACCATGTTGCCGACGGTGTAGCCGTCGACGTTGAGCGCCAGGAGCTCCTCGGCGATGCCCCGCATCCGCTCGGCCATCTCCCCGGACCAGCCAGCGAGGTTGTTGACGTCTTCCTGGCGGGACTCGACTTCGGCGCGGATGGTGTTGAGCGCGTTCAGCAGCGCGCGGTGGTTGACGACGTCGGCAATCTTCGAGAGCGCCATGGGGCGGCTTCCTTCCTGCAGGGGGAATGAGGGGGCGGCGCCATCGACGTCCTGGACGTCGTCGATGACGTGGAAGTCTTCTTCGGCGTCGATGTCTTCGTCGGGGTCGATCAGGCCGTAGCCGGGCGCGTCGGGGGAGCCAAGGGTGACGATGTCGCCGTCTTCCCAGCGGCCCCGGTCGCTGTCGCCCTCGTAGTCCGCGTCGAACCACGGGAGCGGGTCGTCCGGGTAGCGGGGGTCGTGGATGACCGTGGTGCCGATCCGCGTGTAGTGGACTTTGACCTGGCGGGTGATGCCGTTCTCTTCCCACGTCCAGATGTAGGGATCGACCCGCCGCGGTTCGCTCACCGCTCGTAGTAGCCGGCCTGGGCGGCCAGCTCGATCGGCGAGGACTGCACGGCCTCGGCGATGCCGCCGTGCGACTTGTAGGCGGCGGCCGCCGCCTGCTGGGCGAAGTCGGCGGCGTCCTTGGCCGCGCCGCCGTACTGGGCGGCGGCCTGCGACTGGGTGTGGATGGACTCGCGCAGCAGGTCGATCTCGGCGCGGGTGCCGGCGTCGACCTCCATCTCGGCCATCTCGGCCTCGATCTGGTCGAGCCGGTTGGACAGGGACAGGTCGTCGGCGGCGACCGCCTCGGCCTCCTCGGCTCGCATCTCACACATCGCCTTCGTCAGGACCAGCGCGTTCATCAGCCCGTCGAGGGTGCGGATCTCGGGGATGACCGTGGACGGCGAGGACATGATGTCTCCGTTCTGTGCGGGGGAGGGCACCACGCTCAGGTGACGGCGCCCGGGGTCGGTGTTCTTCGCCTCGGCCGCGCGGGCCCGGTCTTCGGCCGCCGCCGCGCGCTCCTTCGCCTCACGGGCTTCCTTCTGCGCGGCCAGCACCTTGTCCCTGGCGGCGCGGTCGCGGACCTGTTCGGCTTCCTTCTTGGCCTCGGCGAGTTCCTTCTCGGCCTTGTCGGCGCGTTCCTTCTCCCGCAGCGCCTCGCTCTGCGGCGGCCTCGAGGCGTCGGGCGGGCCGGTCTTGTCGGCCGGCTCCTTCTTCTCGGTGGCGCCCGGCGTTGCCGGCACCTCCGGCCCGGCGGATTTCGGCGGCTCGGCGGGCCGGGGCGGGAACGGCGGAGGGGGCCCGGCCTTGGCGGCGGCTTCCTCCGCCTTCTTCTTCGCCTCCGCCGCGTCCTTGTCGCTCTTCCTCTTCGCCGCGGCGGCTTCCTTGTCCGCCGTGCGCTTCGCGGCCCGCTCGGCCATCTTCACGCGGCGCTCTTCACGGATTTCGGGCCACCGCTTGCGGTAGCCCTCGCCGACGGCCTTCCACATCACCGTGGACGACTCGACGATCACTGCGGGCAGTACGGCAGCCTTGCCGCCCAGGGCAGCGCTGCGAGGGGCGGCCGCGGCGAAAGTTCCCCCCGGCTCGGCCGGCCGTGGCTTTTCCGGCTTGTCGGTTTTGGCCGGGGTCGGGGGCGCGCTGCCCGACCTGCTGCTGGCCGCGACCTTCGCGACGGCTGTGTCCGCGTCCTTGCTGTGATGGCGCCGGTCGACGGAGCCCGCCACGTTCTCCACACCGCGCGCTCCGGCGTAGGCGATGGCGATCAGGACCAGGAGTTCAATCACGATTGTTTCCCCTGCTTTCAGGCGATGCCGAAGGCGCCCGCGACGAGGCGGCCCACGGCGGTGACGACCCAGGCGAGGACGGACTGGATGCCGGAGCCGATGCGGCCGGGGATCGTGGATGCCAGAACCGGCAGGATCGCGGCCAGGATCCGCGTCCGATGCTCGATCTTCTTGGTGACCAGGTCGTTGACGAACACGACGAGGACGAACAGGGCGGGCAGTCCGGTCACCAGGAGGCCGGTCCACTGCCCGACCATGCCGATCGTCCAGTCGTTGATGGAGTTGACCGTGCGGTTCCACCAGCCGCCTGCGGGCGTCGCGATGACGGCGGCGGCCGCCGTGAGGATGAGTACTGCCTGCACGCGGTCAGTGTGCAGCTTGTTGGTGATTTTCTTGATGCCGGGCAGCTTCTCCGCGTACATGAGGAGCGCGGCCGACCCGGCGCAGGCACCGCCGGCAGCGGTACTCACAGCAGCGTCGATCATGGAAATTGCCGTCCTTCCAGACAGGGATGGGATCTTGACGAGCCGTTACAGAGCGTCGTAACCTCGCGCGCGCACAGGCGCGCCTGTGCGCGTCCGTGCGCGCGGCCGTACGGGTCGGGTCGAATCCGGCTGTCACAGCGGCTTGTCACCGCTCTCGTCACAGCCACGGTCACAATCCGGCGGTCACTGTGCGTGCGTCTCACGGATGGTGTCGAGCGCCTGCGTCACGGCCTCGTACGCGCGGTCGCGGGCCTCGGCGGGCAGCCCGTTCAGGGCCCTGCGGAGCCGGTCGAAGGTGACCGCAGCGACCATGTCCGGCCCCTCCAGGCGGGCCTCTTCCAGGCGCTCGCCCCAGCGCTCGGCCTGGCGTGCCAGCTTCTCGGCGCGCTTGCGCCGTAGCGGCTTCGCCCGCTGCGGCGGGTTGTTCCACGGCGCAGTCTCGGTGTCGCTCACCTGCTGTTTGCTCCTTCCAGGGCCAATTCGTGCCAGGGTTGACATCGGCGCTTCGGCGCCTTCACCGGGCTCCCAAGGTGTTGACGGCATCTTGGGGGCCGGTGGAACCGTCGAAACTGCCGTCTCCGCAGGTCAGAGCCGCTCTACAGGTACGGTCCGCTGCTCGGCTCGGGCTCCGCGGTCATGCTTGACTGCTCGCGGCGGACCACCCGAGCGACCGTCTTCTTGTCGACGCTCAGGCCCAGGGCGTCCGAGAGCCGGTCGGTGATGACGCCGGGGTCGGTGACACCGACGGCGAGCTGCTTACGGACACCGGCCGCGATCGCCCCGCGGGGCAGCTTCTTGTCCGCGCTCTTGTCCGCATCGGACTTGTCCGCGTCGCCGTTGTCCGCGACAAGAGGCGCGTTGTCCCCTCCCTTGCCCGCACCCTGCTTGTCCCCGCCGCCGTTGTCCGCGCCGTTGTCCGCGTCCGGGGCGGCACCGCTGTCCGCACCCTGCTTGTCCGGGGCGGACAAGCTCGCGGCGGCCACCGGAGCGAGGGGACGCTGCGAGACGCCCGGGCGGACAAGCTCATCCGCGATGGGCGCGCCAGCCTGCGGGGTCCCGCTGTGCAGCGGTTGTCCGCCATTGTCCGCACGGACAGGTTCCGTGCCGGTCGCGGCGGGGGCGGACATCCAAGCGGACGCTGCGGACAACGCCGGGCGCTGGGTCGTTTTGTCCGCGTCCGGGGCCACGGAGGCAGACATCTTGTCCACGCTTTTGTCCGCGTCATTGTCCGCACCGGCGGACAAGGCGCCGATGGCACGGCCCGTTGTCCGCTTGTTGTCCGCGACGTGCATGCCGTGGTCCGCGAAGAACACGGCGGGCGTCGTGATGCCGGCCGCCTCAAGTCCGGCCGGGCCGGTCTGCGAGAGCGGGACGCCGTACTTCGCGAGCCGCAGCGGCGTCATCGCGTCGACCGGGGCCTTGCGCCGCCACGCGCGCCCGAACCGTGCACGCAACCGGGCCTGGTACACGAGGCGGTCCTGCTCCAGGCGGACAACGTGCTCGTACGACCTCATCTCCCAGAGCTTCATCCGCCGCCACAACCGGAAGGTCGGGCCAGGCGAGAGGATCCACCGCGAGAAGCGGACGCCCTCCATGTGCTTGTCCGCGGTCAGGTCCGCGATCCGGCCGATGGCGTGCCGGGCCGCTTCGACCGCGACGATGAACAGCACGGGGATCACCGCGTGCATGCCGACGCCGAGAGGGTCGGGCCATGCCGCGGCGCCGTTGAAGGCGATCGTGGCCGCGGTCAGCAGCCACGCGGTCTGCCGCAGCAGCGGGAACGGGATCCGGACCCAGGTGAGCAGCAGGTCCAGGGCGAGCAGAACGAGGATGCCCGCGTCGATACCAATCGGGAAGTAAGGGGCGAAGCCGCCGAATCCACGCTGCTCGGCAAGCTCACGGACGGCGGCGTAAGACCCGGAGAAGCCGATCGCCGCAATGACCGTGGCGCCGGCCACGACGATGCCGATCAGGATCCAATGCAGCCGGGTCAGGTTCGTCTTCTTCTTCGGCCCATCCTGCAGGGCGCCGTCCGGGGGGCTGGGGCTGGTCATGGCGAAGCTCCTTGTGGTGAGCGGAAGTTCAGCGCGAAGTTCAGGGCCGGGCGGCCTGCTCGGCCTCGGCCTGGGCGACCGTGGTGGTGGCCCGCAGCCGCTGGGCGTGCCGGGACTTCCAGTCGGCGTCGGCGAGCCAGTCGGCGACGAGGTCGGCGTACGTGTAGTCGAGCGGTTGGTCGGTGTTCACGGCGGTCGTCACGTGGTACCTCCAAGGTGAAGGGGGCCGTGCCCGGGGAGGGGTCACGCCGGGCACGGCAGCAGGAAGGCCGGCCTCACGAGGGGACGAGACCGGCCGATGGACCAGATGGGATGGAGCAATTCCCTGCTGCTCCCCGCCGTCACCGCCGACCAGGCCGGTGGTGACGACAGGCAACCCAGGGGAAGGGGTCAGCGCTGGTTCTGCTGGCGCAGCCGGTTGTTGTACGCGTCCTGCAGCCGGGCGAACGACTTGAAGATCTGAGTCCCAGCCGTGCAGCGGGTTTCGGCGGTGCAGACATTGCAGCCGCGCTGGTGCTCGGCGTTCACCCGGGACGCCTTCATGTACCGGTCGTACAGGCCGTCAGCCACCACAGCGGCACCTCCAGTAGCCGCACAGCACGCAGGCGTCGTCGGCGGCCTTCACCGGTCCGGCCAGGACGAGCAGTGCAGGAACGGTGGTGCCGGGCGACATCTCCTGGAGGATGCGCCGGGAGCGGCGATGGGCCGTCGCGGCCCTGCGGTCCCCGTCGGTGACCAGGTGACGGACGAGCTGGTGGAACGTGTCGGTCTCGTCCCGCTCGAAGCCGCGGTCGTTGTCGCGCCGCTCTTCGTCGTCGAACACGCCGGCGCTCAGGCCGGGCCGGGTGCGTGTCATGCTGTTCATGGGGCCTCCAGATCAGGTCCTCGACAGCCCCGGGGCCGTAATCCCCGGGGCTGTCCTTGTTGGTGCAGCTGCCAGTACGAGCAGCCACGGCTCTGGGCACCCCAACGAGATCGGGGTGCCCAGGGCCGTGGTCGTTCGTCCGGGAGTTGCGTCAGGCTGCGGGCTTGGCCTGCTTATGCCGAGCGGCGTACATCTCGCCCAGCTCTGCCTGGCGCGCCGCATGCGCGGCCGGGTCCTGGGGTTCCAGCGGGACCACCGGCCCTGCACTGGGTGCTTTACCGGCAGGTCGCTGTGCTCGCAGGCTGTCGGCGCCTGCCGCTTTCGAGGCGAGTGCCTTCCACTCGGTGGCCCGCTTGATCGGGAGCTGCTTGGCCTGGCGGCGCTCCCAGTTCTGATCCGCCTGCTGCTCGCGTGCCTGCTTCTCGCGCTGCTGTTCGCGGGTCTCCGCGGTCCAGGTGTTGCGCTCCTCGAGCTGCCGTCCGGTGCCGCAGAACCGGTCGGCCTGGCAGGCCTCGCAGGTGGCCCGATGGAGGACCAAGGCCTCACGGGCCTTGCGGTGGGCGGTGTTCAGCTCGTTCTGGAAGTACGGGACCGACTCCGCCTTCGGCGCGTGGGCCATCCGGGAGACCGGGACCGGCGCCGAGGGAAGGGGCTTGTAGAACTGCTGGGCACTGCGGCGGCTGACGGCGACGCGCTCGGCGTCCAGCAGCTTGGCGCCCCACTCTTCGACGGTCATGTTCATCTTGATCCGCTGGGCGCTGCCGGGGCAGCGTGGGGCGCGGCCGCCTCGGCTCTCGCGGTCCAGATGATGCGTCTTGATCATCATTCGGTAGAGCGGGTGCCACCGGTCGCAGTCGGGGCAAACGATCGACTTGTGCTCGTCGTCGCGGAGGTTGAGGTTCTGGGGCGGGATCTCGGTCGCCAGGAGGGCGGGCCGACCGTTGTGGCGCATCAGGGACTCCCTGGTCGAAGGAGAAGGACACGGGCGGGGTTGCGTTCTCCGCCCTCCAGGGACCGACCGGCATCGAAGAGATCTGGTCGGGCCGTGGGGGACAGGCAGCGCAACTGCTGTCGGGGTGCGCCAGCAGAAAGCCGACCGGGGACCTCGTCGTTCGTCACCCGGCAACCCACCACTTGAGGTGGGCATTCGCATAGCTCGCTGCGGTACTGCGCTTTTCTGTTGTGGGTGGTGCTTGGGGGCCGTCTCGGGCTTCCCACCACCAGGGCCGAACCTGTGGGCTGCGGTCCTGATAGAAGGCGTCCGGGTCAGCTGGCGATGCGCTCCATCGCCTTGAAGAGCGCTGCGTCGGAGGACTTGCCACTGCCGGGGGTCCCCCCGATGAGCGCGTGCACGATGCCGGCGGTGCGCTGGGCGAGCTCGTCCGCCGTGGCGAGGTCGACGACGACCGTGTTGCCCTCCGCGTGCCGTCCGATGACGAAGGTGCCGGTCTCGACCGCCGTGGCGATGGCCGGGTCCGCGCCCTCCACCAGGTGTTCGTAGCCCTCGATGTCCGCGGCGGACCAGGTGCTGATGTCGCCGTGCTCGAAGCGGAAGGTGGCCGGGGTGAGGTTCTGCTTCTGCATCGTCGTTCCTCCTCTTTGAGGTGCGAGTGGTCGATGAGTTCAGGCGGCGAGCGGGACGGGGGACACGTTGGCCTGCGAAGCGGACACCTCGGTCGGCGCGGGGGTGTCGAGGAGGACCAGGCCGTGGTTGTCGATCGGGGCGGGCTTCGACTTCCTGACGGTGACGAAGCGCTCGGCGGCGGTGGCCGCGGAGGTCTGCTGACGGACCACGGTCCGGGCCGCGGAGGCGAGCCAGGCCGGGAGGCCCTGTTCTTCCATGCCGGCGTCCTCGGCGAGGTCCAGGGAACCGAGTGCCTGGGCGAAAGCCATGCGGGCGAAAGACTCACTGCGCTCCCAGTCGAGCGGCTCGAGCAGGTTGTGCACGTAGGCCAGCAGCGGCGTCCGGAAGGTCTCGTACGCACCGGCCGGCGACTCAGCGGCCAAGGCGGCGGCGTTCGGGGAGACGTACATCGGGTGGTCCTCTCGGTGGCAAGGAAAGCCCCGGGATGCATCCCGAGAGCCGTTGGGCGTGACGCAGCGAATCCGAGGCGATGCCCCGGTCACCTCGTTAACGAGGTTGGCACCAGTAGAGCTATCCTCGTTAGCGATGTCAAGTAGAGCGCTATCTATGTATCCTCGCGAAGTGGCTCCCGCGCCGATCAAGGCGCCCCTGCGAGAACTCCGGTAGCCAACAGCCGTAGGATCGTTAGCGAGGTAGGGAGACGTATGGCGGGTGAGACTGGCGCAGAACTGCCCAAGTACTGGCGCATCGCGGATGATCTGAAGGCTGCTATCGAGGCCGGGGACTATCGCCCCGGCGACCGGCTGCCTGGGGAGACTGCGCTCGCCGGGCAGTACGGTGTCGCCTCCCTCACCGCCCGTCAGGCACTCAAGCTCCTGCGGAGCGAGGGCCTGGTGGAGACGAAGAAGGGGGCCAGCGCCCGCGTTGCCGCCTTCCGGCCGATCCGCCGCCACGGCATCCCGCGCGTCGCCCGCAGCCACTGGGGCGCAGGAAAATCGATCTGGGCAGCAGACGACGATCGAACGCCTGATGTGGACCAGATCTCCGTCGCCGATGACATGCCCCCGGCGCGTATTCGTGGTGTCCTCGAGCTCGGCCCCGACGAGACCACCTGCATCCGAAGCCGTCGCTACTCCATCGAAGGCCGTCCGATCGCGCTTGCCACGTCGTACCTGCCGCAGACTCTGGTGGCGGGCACCGCCATCACCCAGGCAGATCCCGGTCCTGGCGGGATCTACGCACGCCTTGCTGACCTGGGCCATGCTCCTGCGCGGTTCCAAGAAGAGGTCCGCGGGCGCATGCCGACTGTCGACGATGCCACCAGGCTCTCGATCCCCGTCGACAGATTCGTGCTGAACGTCGTAAGGACCGCCTTCGACGCGGACGGGCGTGCAGTCGAAGTCAATGAAATGACGCTGGACTCGGCTGCGTACGTCCTCGCCTACGAATTCGATGCCTGAGCCTGGGCCCATGTGACTTGCCCCCTCGTCTGACCTGCGACGTTGTGGGCTCCATTTCAGCGGCAGAGGCGGCCTGACAACATCGCAGATCCGTTTCGAGATTCGTTCACATCCGGGTTCGCGTCTTTGTACATCCGGGTGCTGCTCGTCGGCCCCGATCACGGGATGTTCCCTCCGTCTGGTAGTGGCGCGGATCTCTGGTCCGTCTGATAGACGGTCGTCAAACAGGTTCCGGATATGGGGTGTTGGAGGAGAGGGCCCGGTGTAGAACTGCTGTGGAACCAGCGTGGAATCTGGCGTTGTCTGGCCTGGCCCGGGGCTGCTGAGGGGGTGTGTAGTGATCACCGTGAGCGAGTGGACGGGCAAGGAGGCGCAGCTGCTGAGGTCGGTGAAGCGCGAGTCGGTCCGCGAGTTCGCTCAGAACCTGGGCATCGATCCTCGGACGGTCACGTACTGGAAGAGCCAGCCAGGCCGGGTATGTCGTGCAGGGACCCAGCAGATCCTGGACGTGGCGCTGTCGCAGTGCACGGCGGAGGAACAAGAGGCGTTCCGTGTACGCCTGGCGGCGTTGCGAGGCGAGTCTCCGCAAGGTGTCTCTCCGGATGGGCGGCCGGCGCCTTGCTCGGTCGTGTCGCACAAGTTCTTGCCGGTGCATCTCGGTGAGCAGTTGACGCGGTTGTTCACCGCGGCGCTCGCGCAGCCGGCGGGGCCGGGGGGTCTGGAGCGACGAGTCCTGCCGGGTGGGCACAGCTCGGCTCACGCATCGGCCGTGCACGTCTATGCGTGTGGGGTCGCGGTGGTTCACCTTGAGGAGCACTGCCGCGTCCAGTCGCTGACAGAGCTGGCGGTGTGGCGCTATCGCTCCTATCTGAAGGACCGGTCCTGGGCGGGGAAGCGGCTCCGGGAGCTCCTGGTCCAGTACTCCGTCGAGGCCGAGGTCGAAGTGAGTCCGGAGTACGTGCTGTCTGCCTACGAACTGCGGGAGCACTCTTGGGCCGGGTCGGGGCTGGAGACCGCTCTGCAGTTGCTGACGACCCCGTCGGTGCTGGTCAACCGTCAGAGTCCGCAGAACGTGTCGCCGCTCGGGCCCGGCGTGGAAGACGCCAAGTTCGCCGACGGCTGGACTCACCCGGAGGCGGTCGCCTTCGGCGGCGGTGTGTCGCAGGGGGTCGCCGGCTGGTCAGGGGTGTCGTATCACCCGCAGCGGGACGAGCGGGCGCTGACGATGGGCGACGTCGTCGCTTTGGAGTTGGACGTGCAGGCGCTGTGGGCGCTGTCGTCGCACGTCCTGCGCATGATCGAGGATGGCCGGGATCCGGTGATGCCGGACGCCTACGGCTGGCGATACTTGCGTGGGGCGTACTCCCGGCTTACCGCTGCACGGCCTACCGAGACTGCTCAGCACCGCGGGATGCGCGAGGCGATCTTGGCGACAAGCGAGCTTCCGGATCGGCTCCGCGCCGCCCAGGATGCTCTTCGGGACGGAAATCCGTGATGGCCCTGGGGAAGGAGGACTTGGTGGATCCTCGCACGACGGCGCTCATCGTTGTCGATGTGCAGAACGGCTTCGTCAACGGGCACAGCCGTGCCGTTGTCCCCGCGATCGCCCATCTGGTCAAGCAGTGGCGGAAGGCGGGTGCACCTGTCGTATTCGCCCGTTTCCACAACGCTCCGGGCTCCCCGTACGAGCGGATCACCGGGTGGACCGACCTGCGCACGGCGCAGGAACAAGCCGTAGTCGACGAGCTCGCGCCGTACGTGGAGACGGCGGCCGCGGTCATCGACAAGGGGCAGTCGAGCGTCTTCACCGTGGAGGGCGCCCAAGTGATCCGCGAGGCCGGGTGGAGTGATCTGGTGCTGTGCGGCATCGACACCGACTCCTGCGTGTACGACTCGGCGGTGGCCGCCTATCACGCCGGGTACAGGCCGTGGATCGTCACCGACGCCTGCGCCTCCAGCGGCGGGAAGCGATATCACGACGCGGCGCTGCTCCTGGCCGCCCGCAACATCAGCGCAGCCCAGCTCGTCACCAGCCAGGAAGTTCTTGAGCAACTGGGCCATCAAGGGGCTTGCGCATGAGTGCGCCGGCATTCGACGCTGACCTGCTGATCGTGGGGGCGGGGCCGGCCGGGGTGGCGGCCGCGGTGATGGCGGCCAGCCTGCAGCTGCGCACGATCGTGGTGGAAGGCGAGCGCATCGGGGAGAAGCTGCACCGTATCGACTCCGTGGCGAACGTTCCGGGAAACTGGTCGACTGGCCCTGAGCTGGCCCTCGCCCTGGAGCAGGACCTGGCGCGAATCCAGGCGCCAGGGAACTGCACCGTCGTACGGGCACACGCCGTGGCGGTTGCCGGACGAGATGACGGGGCGGAACTCCGACTGGAGGACGGGGCGTTGCTTCGGGGGCGCGCTGCGGTCGTCTCGACCGGCGTCGCCGAGCTCGTGCCCACCGACTCATCCTGGGTCACCGCCCCGGACGGCTTTCTGCCCGCACCGCTGTGGCGCGTCACCCCGGAAGACCTCGGGGGGCGTACGTACGTCCTGGGGGGCGACCGGCCGCTAGGGACGTGGCTGCGGGCCCATCCCGACGCCGCCCAGCCGCTGCATGTGCTGTGCCCGCCCGGCGACGACTACAAGACGACCGAGGTCGCCGCCGACGAGCGGGTGCGGAACGTGCCCGTCTCCCACGTCACCATCACCCCCTCCTCATACGGACCCCCGTGGACAGTGCAGGTCAAAAACCGGGACGGCAAGGAGACCTCCTACGCCGTGGACACCGTGCTCAACAACCTCGGCACCAAGCCGGCCGCGATCGAGGGTCTCGTCCAGGACGCCGACGGCTACTGCCCGCCGTACCTGCAGCACCCGCGGATCTTTACCGCCGGGGACATCCGATCGGGCCGCTACCAGCGGATTGTCACCTCGCAGGGGTCGGGCGCCGAGGCCTCGCTCTCCTTGTATTACGACCTGGCGCTGACTCGTCCGTAGCGTGGCGGCGAACGACGGGGGATCTGTGCAGCTCACCGTCGACACCGAGACCGACACCGACGAGCAGGCCCTGGCACCTCCGGGCGTGAGCCGCCCTGGAACTCGGAGCGGAGGTCGCCCTGTTGCGGCTGGTCAGCCAGGAAATGCCACGTTGGTTCCACACTGGTTCCACACCCGATCCTCCTTTCCGGCCGGGCGCATGCCGATGCTGGGGGCGCCTTCATGAGACGACCAACGTCTTGGGCCTGTCAGAAGGAGTTTGTTTGTGTGCACCGTCAACCACGCCGCGTTCGCGAAACCCGGCTACTTGATCGACACTCCGTGTGAGTCGATGGCGCCCGCCGGCGCCTTGTTCGACCGGCTGCTCGCGCACCACAAGGAGCTCGACCTCACCTCGGACCAGATCCGTGAGCTGCTCACCATCTCCGGCGAGTACCACGCGGAGCAGGGCGCGGTGCGGCTGGAGTTCGCGAAGGTCACCGAGCAGTTGGAGATCAAGTGGGGTCGGATCGACGCGGAGTTCGTCGCCGCGCGCAAGGCCCTGCTCGATCAGCACCAGGAGCTGTTCCGTCGTGACGAGGAAGGGGCATGCGGGCGACCCTACCCAGGCACCATCAACTCGTCCTCACGGCCACAACCAGTGCGTCAGTTGCGAAGCTCGTCCGGTGAGCGCACTTGTTGATTGCTTCCCGTCAGGCGGGAAGCTGCCGGGGGAAGTTGCGCGCCCGGCGGGACACGGGACGGTATTCGCGCAAAGCCTGTTGAGGGTGTCCGCTTCGTGTGATGGATTTGGCCCTACTACGAATTCGGCCTGCTCATATAGGGTTTACGAAGCCGCTGGCGTTGTTTGCGGGGGGCTTTGCTTCGACGCGTCAACGGGGAGGTGCGGCAAAGGGATGAGCGGGGTGAGCGGGCGTGCCGGCGGACTGTTCCTTCTCCGCCTCCGCTTCGGTGCTGCGAGGCCGCAGTGCGCGAAGGGCGGCCTGGAGCGTCGGCTCGTAGTCCTTGGGGTCCCAGCCGTCCGGGACGGTCACCTTCGTGCGCAGCTTCTCGTCCCCGACGCGGTGAATCTTGCAGTCGACGAACGGGACGAGGCCGGTGCCGGGGGCATGCAGCAGGACGGGCTTTCCGGCTTTCACGATGTCGATGACTTCGAGGCGGGCAATTTCGCCCAGCCGGTAGACATTCCCATTCGTGCCGCCGCGCTTGGTGTGCCCCACGACGACCATGCCGTCGAAGGTCGGGGCGACCTTCTTCCACTCCTGCTCGTAATTCTCGGGCGTGAAGAGGTCGGCGAACTGCACCAGCTCCGCGCCGGGCAGGCGGTGCCGGATCTTCGCCAGGCGCAGATCCCACTGCCGTCGCTGAGCGATGTGCGGCGAGGCACAGACGTACACGCGGACCGGCTCGCCGGGCACCCGGGCTTTGCGGATCTTCTTCATGGCCGCGATGTAGGCGCGCTGCTGCGCGGCCGTCGCGTACGTGGCCAAGGGGATGTCCGTGGCGGAGGTGTCGGGCATGGATCTCATCATGCCCTGAGCCACTGTCAGGGTCCGCTGCTGCACCGGAAGATGCCTCTTTCGCACAGGTCTCGTCGACTCGCTCGCGTTGCCCTCTGCACGAAGCGTGACGGAGGGGGTATGGTAGCTGCGATCAAGATCTATCTACATACTGAAAATCCCCCGTGCCTTGGTAAGCCCGGGGGAGTTGAGAACCTACCTGGAGGCTCTCGGTGTTCATGGCACCACTGTACCCGCGGGCCTTCGCCCGCACACAAGATCCCCGCCGTCTTCGCGATGTCTCGCGTTGCACGTCAGCGGGGCTTTTTCGCGTTTTCGGGCACCCCAACCAGCCCTCCGGAGAGGGGGTTGAGATGACCTAGGTCTGGGGGCGGCTTGGCCGCCCGGGACGTTCTGTCACCCAGGTGTGTCCAGCACCTCGGTCCAGCGCCCCACATGTCTCCGGAGAGCTTCGCGGGCCCTCCGAAGGAGTTGTCCGTCCGGTTCGCACCCGGCCGAACAGTTCGTTTTCTGCCTACCAGCAGATGAAGCGCCACACGGGGCTTCGTTGTGCCCATCTCTACAAAGAGGAGGCGTCAGCCATCTTGCACCACCGCTCTGTCTTTCGCCAGCCTGCCCGCGCCCGGTTCATCCGGGTTTGCAGGGCAGTGGTGTCCCCTGTGACGCAAATTGCGTGTCCGGTACGTCCGGGATGTACCGCCAAATGGGAAGCGTTCGGCCGCCACGTCACGGCGGGCACGACTTTTCGACCGGCGTCAGGTATGCACCGATCCGCCCGCTCGGTCCTGTCCCCCTCCCCTGCCGATCTCGTTGTCCACAAGGCCGCTGCTGCTCGCCGGGCTCTGTCCACAGGGCCAGCGCCTGACGCTGTCCGGATGATCGCTTTCAGTTGCCTGCCTGTCCGCGCACCGCTCTCTCGTAGCGGGGGGCCGATGAGCGCGGTCGCGGTGTCGGCCGCCCGGCTCGTGCACCCGCTCTCGGAGGTCGTCCCGTGTGGCGGGACGGGTTCCAAGATCGTTGCCCGTCGTGCGGGAGCGGCGGGGGGTATCGGCGCTCCTCGGGCCCTGTCCACAGGCCGTCTGGTGCAGGGTCGGCAGATGGATGACGGATCGCGCGTTTTGGCTGCTCAGGGAGGTGTCCGCTTTGGCGTGTACACCAGCCCCATGGCGGCACAGTTGATGTTGGGATGTTCGGCCCGTGCGGTGTCCGCCGCTCCGGTCGGGGCGGTGGGCCGATGAGCTCCGTGGCGGCTGAGGCCGCAGGGGAGTCGACTGATGGTGCGCCGGTTCGTCGGCAGCGGGTGAAGGTGCCGATGCGGCTGGTGTCGTCGGCGGCCTACCCGGATGTCGCGCTGTCGGTGTACGTGAAGGTGAATGCGCTCGGAGCGCGCCCGGAGGGGTGTGAGGCGAAGGCGGCGACGATCGCCTCCTACCTGAACATCTCCAAGGCGTCGGTGGAGCGGGGCCTGAAGCTGCTCTCGCGTCCGGCGCCGGACGGTGTGATCGAGCTGACGTCGGAGCGCCGGACGCTGCCCGGCGGCCGGGGCACGTCGGCAGTGCGTACGACGCGGCCGTTGAAGCGTACGGAGTCGTTCGTGTGGTTGCCGGTGGCGGCCGCGGAGGACCTCACGCCCCGGCAGCTGCGTGCGTTCGCGGTCATCACGTTCGCGGAGCAGATGCGCATCGCGCTGACCGAGGGAGAGCTGGCGGGCCACCTGCGGCACCACTCGGGGGAGAAGGCCGGTCAGCCCATCACGGCGGCGGCGGCCGGGGTGGTCGTCGACGAGCTGGAGGCGGCGAAGTGGGTGACGGTGCAGCGGCGTGCGGGTGCGCAGGGTCGTCACCGGTTCGTCGCGCACGACATCGCTCCGACGGCTGCTGTGGAGTTCGGCGGACCGGTCGCGGACACTGCGCCCGAGGCGGTCTGGGAGGGCCCGCAGGAGCCTGTGGACGACGCCTTGGAGGGTTCCGCAAGTCCGTTGGTTGGTGAGGGATCGGGTCTGCTGGTTGGTGAGGGATCCCTCGCGTATAAGGAATCACCTAGGACTGACTCACCTGATCACGAGGGCGCGTTCTTCTCATCCGCCGTAGGCGAGGTACCGGTAGTTGAAGCTGTGGAAAACCCGGCTGACGCGAAGGCGCGTACGAACGCTGGCGGTGGTCTCGCGCTGCGCGCGGATGAGAACAGCCAGCCCGTCCTTTCGAAGCCGAACGACGAAAGGCGCAGCAGCGGCGGAGGGTCGGCGCGGTCGGCGTACACCGGGCCGCAGCTGTCGATGAGCCCGCAGGTCTACGCGGTGCTGGAGCCGGTGCACTGGCTGCTGGCACGGGTGAACAACCCGTTCGTGGAGCGGCAGATCGCCCGGGAGGTCGCCCGTCAGATGGCGGCCGGGATGGACGCGGAGCGGCTGCGTCACCGGCTGACCGCCCGCTTCGCCCAGGTGATGCCCCCGGAGATCCGTGACCCGGGCCGGTGGCTGCTCGGGGTGGCCCTGCCGCGGTGGGGCTGCGGGCACCTGGAGTGCGAGTCCGGGGTGCGCTGGTCGAACGGCGAGCGCTGCGCCGTGTGCGAGGAAGTCGTTGCCGACAAGTTCGCCGCCCGCCGGCGCGCTCAGCGCCTGGAGCAGGGCTTGTGCCCCGAGCACGGCAGCAGGCCCGGCCCGTCCGGTGTCTGCCCGGAGTGCGAGCTCCAGCAGGCGGTCGCCACAGGCGCGGCGCTGCTGCCGGCACCGCGTGCGCCGAAGGGCCCGCCGCGCGGCTCGTGTGGCGAGTGCGGCTGCCGGATCTTCCTGACCGGCCGTGCGCTCGAGGACGGCCTGTGCAAGCTGTGCCGTGAAGAAGCCGCCGCGCTGGCCGCGTCCTCGCCTGCCGTTCCCGAGCCCCCGGCCGGGCCGGTGACCTGCCCGGGTACGGATGGGGTGCCGTGCGGCCGCCAGGCCCTGCCGACGCGGAGTGTCTGCGCACGCCACCTCGCTCGGGAACTGGCCCTGACCGATGCGGAGGCATCCTGATGAGTGGCGGCGAGGTGTCGGGCGTCGACCTGGCCCGGGTCGCGTTGCGGGCCGCGATGGAGGCGGCCCGGAAGAACGGCAGCGGCCAGAAGGCGAAGTCGAAGCTGCGGCCGGTTCGTACGGTGCGGCGGGACGACCGTCAGCCGATGGGGCTGGGTGCGGCGATCGGCGCGCTGGTCACCGAGCGGGCCTGGGAGCTCCCGGCCGCCGGCGCGACGCTGCGCGAGCGGTGGGCGGCCATCGCCCCCGACCTCGCCGGGCACGTCGCCGCCGTGGCGTACGACCCGGACTCCGGCCGGCTGACCGTATGCCCGGATTCGACGGCGTGGGCGACGAAGGCCCGCCTGGAGCAGACCCGCGTCATCGAGGCCGCCAACAAGGCGGCGGGCCGCACGGTCGTCCGCGCCCTGCGGATCCTGCCGCCCGGCGCCGTACCCGCGCCCGGCCCGGCCGACGTCGCCCCGGCAGACCCTGCCCCGGCCGCGCCCACCGGTCTGGCGAAGACCAGGGAGACGGCGTGCGAGGGCTACCGCCGTGCGCTCGCCGCGCACCAGGAGGTCGCCGCGCCGTCCCGGGTGGACCCGGCCATCGCGGAGGCGGTGGAGCGGCAGACCGCCGCGATGCGCGAGCTGAGCCGCCGCGCGTTCCCCGAGCCGCCCGTCGTCCCCGACGACGCGCCGGCCCCGATCGACCAGGTCCGTGCCGAGCGACGCCGCCAGGCCGCGGCGACCGAGGCCGCGGCCCTGCGCCGGGCCCGTGCCGAGAGGGCCGGGATGCTGCCCCGGGCGACTGCGCCCTCGCTAAGCAGGACCGCGTAGGTTGCGCCCTGGTCGGAGCATCACCGTGGCCCGGACGAAGTCGTTGAACCGGCGTCACATCTGGTTGCCGAAGGGATTCGTGGTGGCGAGCAAGACGTCGCAGAAGCGCGCACCTGTGTGGAGAGGACGGATGACCCACTTCACCCCGACCAAGCCCGGGGCCCAGTCAATCGTCGCGGCGGAACGGGCGACGGTGGACGATCAGCGCTGGTACAAGCGCAATCCTGGTGCGCGCCTGCGTATCCGGGTGGCCGGCCGTGGTGAGTTCGACCAGTGGCTCAAGGACAAGCAGGCATGGCCGCTGGAGCCGGGCAGCCGCCTGATTGTGGTGGTGGAGCTCCTTCAGCCGGGACGGCGCATGCGAGGGCCGTACTGCGTGGTGTCCCAGGGAGCTCCTCTCCAGGGGGATCTTCCTCATGCTGAGGGCGAATGGCTGCGCGAGCAGTGGCTGAAGGACTGCGCGGCCCTGGAGGCGAAGGCGCCGTACGACGACATGGCCGCTGCCGCCTTCGCCCAGTGCCACGGTCAGGGGCGGATCCTGTCGTTCTTCCCCGGCAGAGTCGGTGTGACCTCGCTGGACATTGACCCGGGAGCGTGAGCCCGATCGCTGCCGGACGGCAGGGCCCTTGCGGGAGTCCGCCGGGCCCTGCCTCTTGTCGTACGCCCTCCGGCCCGCGAGAGTCGTCATCGTCGGGGTGGGGAGGAAGTCCAGTGGCTGACCTGTTGGCCGTGCCACCTTGCGGAGGTGCCCCGCTGCAACGGGGCCTCCTGCGTTCTGCGGTGCGTGTCCGGACCGTGGACCTGCGCCTCTCTTGTACGCGTGCACACGCGTCCGCGGACCCGTGTGCCCACGCGCACGTGGGAACGAGTTCAAGAATGGGGGGATAATGAGTCCTGGTACAGAGGTGTAGGCAGACACTTTCCCCTGCCCAAGCTACACCCAGCGTGACCTGCGCTGATGCGACAGATTCACGGGTTGTTGAATCCGGTGGCGAACCATTCTTTGAACAATTCTGTTCCGGTCGTTAAATAGCAGGTCGGTGCTTTATTTATGGTCTGCCTCCAATGGGAACTGAATCGGCATTGTCGGGCGTAAGCGTGGGTAACGTGGGCTTCGCTGGCGCCTGTGGCTGCAACCACTGGCGTGAAGTCCTGTGCCCTGCAAGGCACTTGAGCACAAAGTTCCGGACCGCTAGCTGACCATCCGCCTCCTGTTGGGAGTCAACTTCCTTGTCTCTGCTGCTTCCTGAGCCCGTTTCTGCTGAGCAGAACGGGCCGTGCGCGCACATCCCGGCGAGCGCCGCCCAGGTCTCGCCGCTGGCCTCCTTACTCCTGCTGGTCATACTCCTGGCCGCACTGTTCGTCCTGCTTGGCCGCGGGATGAACCTCGAGGAGGCTCTCGCCATCCTGGGGGCTGGCGGTCTGCTGGCCGCCGAACTGCGTCAGCGTCTGCTCTGACCATGCCCTGCCGGGGCCCGTCTCACGACGGGCCCCGGCCCTGTTCCGGGCTCGGGAAGGAGATGGACGCCGTGGCCCGTCCCATGAAGCAACTGCCCCGCACCAATGACCCACTGGTGGCCTTCGCGCGCGACCTCCAGGCGCTGCGGAAGGAGGCCGGCGACCCGCCGCTGGCGCTGATGGCTGAACACAGCGGGCTGTCCACCGCGACGCTGTCGAACGCCCACGCGGGCAAGAAGCTGCCCACCTGGGCGACCGTCAACGGATACATCCTGGCCTGCGGCGGCGACCCCGAGAGCTGGAGTGCGCGTTGGGAGAGCCTGCGCCTGGCCGCCGTCGGCTTCTCCGGTGATCTGTGCCGCGAGGCCCTGAGCCGCTGGGAGCGCACCGGCAACCTCACCCCGCCGCACGCTGTCGATGAAGGCGAGCTGCGCGAGCTCCTGAAGACGCTGCTGGACTTCAATGGGCTCAGCCACCGTACCCTCGCCCGGCAGGCGCCCGGCTACTCCCACGTGACGTACGGGGCGGTCTTGCGCGGCGCACGCCCGCTGAGGGCGAAGATCCTCTACCAGATCCTCATCGGCTGCGGCGTCTACTCGCTGCGCAGCCAGGAGGCGTGGTTCCACCTCCTGAGCAGCTTCTCCTGGAGGGAAGGCGTCGAAGGGGGCAAGCTGCTGGCGCGGGTGGACCAGCCCCTGCGCTACGCCGGCGACATCGACCTGAAGATGCTCAAGACCATCCTCGAACGCCTCGAGCGCGGCCGCGGGCTGTTCGCCGCCGACATCGTGTCGTACGACAGCATCAACGCCCTGCGCACCGCGTACGAGGACATGCTGGCGCTCCTGCTGTCCTCGCTGCAACGTTCCCACGTTCAACTGCCGCCCAAGCCCGGCTATGCCTTCAACCGGATCGTCGGCGAGCTGCGCAACAGCTCGATCCCGAACCCGGCCGCCATCGCCGCCCTCGTCCCGCTCGCCATGCCGTTCCACCCCCGCCTTCGTACCCGGGTCGTCATGGCGCTGAAGAACGCGGGCGAACTGCTGCGCCGGGCAGACGCCGGCGAACTGAACATCCGGGGGGTGGCAGGGCTCCGGCTTCCGCTTCCGCCGCCCCTACATGTCCAGCGCACCACGCCGACCGCCTCGTAGGCCCGCGCCGGGCAGGCCGACTGTGTCCTTCCGCAGCCGGGTGCTGCCCGGCAGACTGACTTTCCGCACAGAAGCGATCAAGGGGGAAACCATGGAGTTAGAGCCCACCGAACTGTCCGAGGCGATCAAGGCGGTGCGCGGGGGACTGGCGGCCGCGCAGCAGGACGGGGACGGGTCGCCGGTCCGGTTCACGGTCAAGGAGATCGTGCTGGAATTGGGGATCGAGCTGCGGCACACCGCGTCGGCCGGCGGCGGGGTGAAGGCGTTCGTGGTCTCCGCGGACGCCAAGGGCGAGCGGGCGAAGACGGCCACGCACCGCATGACGGTCACCTTGGCGGTGGCGCCGGACAGCGAGGGCAGCGATCTGCTGATCGGTGACTCCGGTGGAGGCCGCGGCGGCCCGGTGGACGGCCTGCGGTAGAAGTGGGCGGCGCGAGGGCGGCGGCGGGAGTGGTTCTGCGGACCGTCGAAGTCATCAACCAGCACAAGGGCTCGTACGGGACCGGCTGCCTGATCGCGCCCGGCCTGGTGCTCACCGCCTACCACGTTGCCCTGCCCGGCGAAGGCAGTGTCGTCGCCGTCCGGGACACGGTGAGCGCCGACTTCACCGGGGCGACGGTGGTGTGGGAGAACGCCGGGTTGGACGCGGTGCTGCTGAAGGCCGACCGTGCTCTGGTCGGAGCCGGTTTGGGCGTCGTGCGCTGGGGCGAGCTGGTCTGTGACTACCCCGACCGTCGCCCCGTGTGCTCGATGACGGGGTTCCCCAAGGCGATGCACCGCCGGGCCTCATCTCGTTCTGAGCAGCGCCTCGACGACCTCAAGACGGTAGATGGCACCATCGCCCCGCACACCGGATCCCGCTCGAAGCTGTACGGGCTCGAAGTCAAAAGAGCCGTGCCGACCGAGGTGAAGAACTGGCAGGGGCTGTCCGGCGCCGGGGTCTTTTGCAACGGCGTACTGATCGGCCTCGCCCGCCTCGTCGACCGCCAGTGGGACCGGATCCTCATGGTGGTGCCGCTCTCGCATCTGCTGGCCGCCGACGGCTTCGCCCCCGCAGTCGCCGCCCACACCGGCATGGCTCCGAGCCTCCAGCCCGCCGATCTGCGGCCGCTGATGGACAATGTCCCCGACCCTCAACTGTCCTCCACCTACCTGCTCGATCCACGCTCCCAGGTCACGGACCTCACCGGCGTCAGCGGACTCGTCCGGCAGATCGAGCAGTGGTGCAAAAGCACGGACCGTATCGATGTCGCCGCCGTGACCGGGCTGGGCGGCACGGGCAAATCCCGTCTCCTCATCGAGGTGCTGCACCGGCTCACCGCAGGCTCGGGCGATCAGCGGCCGTGGAGCGGGGGCTTCCTCGCCGACCACCCCAGTCACACCGACTACCAGGTCCTCGCCGCGGCCCACTACCCGCTGCTCCTGGCCGTCGACCTCGCGGAAACCCGCCTCCCCCAGATCCGTGACCTCATGGCGGCCCTGGCCGCCTCACACGAGGGCGGCGTCGTCCGGGTTCTGCTCCTGGCCCGCGGACACGACACCTGGTGGCCGGCGCTGCGCCGCCACCTGCGTACCCGGAGCGTCGGCCCCATCGGGCACGCCTTCACTCTCACGCCCGACGGTGCGCTGGACGGCAACAGCCCGGAAGACATCTACGTAGAGGCGAAGGTGGCCTTCGCCCGCCGCATCCGGCTGCTCCAGCAGGCCGGACACGGCGATGACTCCTGGCCGGACCGTGTCGTCGCCGACGCACCGCGCCTCTACGGTGCCGACCTCGAGCACACCACCGGGCAACCGGTGATCTACCTCCACATCGCCGCGCTCGCCGACGTGCTGGCCCATGCCAACCCCGAGTTCGCCCTGAAGGATCACCCCATGGAGGTCCTCCTCGCGAACGAAGTGGAGTACGTGCGGCGCGTCGCCGAAGCCCGCCTGCCCGAAGGCATCGCCGATGACAAGCTGCTCCGCTCCCTGGTCACCGCCCAGTTCCTCGCCGGAGCACGCACCGCGCAGGACGGCCGGGCCGCCGTCCGGGCCGGCTTCGACGTCCATCACCGCGGCTACGGGATCACCGCCCCTCCCGACGCCCGCCAGCTGGCCGCACTCGACGACGTCCTGACCGCCGCCTACCCGGCCACCGACGGAGCCCACTGGGGCGCTGTCGGCGAACCGCTCGCCGCCGCCTGGCTCGCCGAAGTCGAGACCGACAGCGGCGAGGAGTTCATCGAAGCCTTCCTCCAGCACGACTCCCTCGCCACCGAGCAGCGCCACCAGACCCTCAGCACCGTCGCCCGCACCGCCCAGGACCAGCCCGGCCTCGCCGCAGGCGCCCACCGGGCCGTCGCCGCCGACCCAGAACACCTCCTCCCACTCGCGGCCCAGACGATTACCGCTGAACTCGGCACCGATCAGGCCCGCCAGTGGCTCAGCGGCCTCGAACACGCCGTCGCCGACCGCGCCGCGGACCCGGACGCCGACCCCGACACCTACCAGTGGGCCGCCGGCCTCATCCGCGAAGCCCAGCAGCGGACAGCCGCCGACAGGGACGACCTGGAGGACCTGATCGGTGCGCCCCTCACCCAGGGGGCCGACGCCCCGGGACAGCCGACCCCGGAGCCACCCCTATCCGCGCATGCCTCCGACTCTCACCTTGTCCTGGTGAAACCACAGGTGGGCTGGGTCACCCGCTACATCGTCGGCGTTCTTGGTCTTGGCCACCTGACGCTGGTCGGGGCCGTTGCCGCCGCTGCCGCACTCAAGAACGGCATCGGGCACGACGGATGGGTCCTGTGGCTGTTCGTTCCCATGAACGTGTTCCTGCACCTGAGCATCGCGAGCGGCTTCGGAGGCCGCCAGTACGGCTCCGCTCTGTTCGCCTGGGTCGCGCCGCTCTTCGCGATCGGGCTGACGACCGCGAATGCCTTCATGATTGATCGCCCCTGGCCTGCGGACTGGCCCCCGCAATGGCTCCTATGGCCGACCCTCTTCGCCGTCGGCCTCACAGCCCTGACCTTCGCCTGGCGCTTTGAGTTCGGCCAGTTGCAGGACACCCGGCGGTTGACCACCTCCGAGGACCTGCCGGAGTGAGTGAGGGTCTTCTCGTCCAGCGCGGCACCGCCAGGGCAGATCAGCGGGCGAATGCTTCGGTCAGGCTGATGCGGTAGCCGTCCTCTTCCATCAGTACGACGGTGACGCCGAACGGGTCGGGGTGGTCCAGCTCGATCGGGGTGAAGGAGAAGTTCACCGCGGCCTGGATGGGCGGCACCAGTTCGCCGCCGGGCTGCGGCGCGGGGGCCGGCTTCCAGTCGGGGGCGACCGACGCCCAGCCCTCGGGGCTGCGGGACAGGAGCTGCTCGCTGTAGGGGAACTGGTGCAGGACGTGCCCGTCGCGGGTGGCGAGCACCATGTTCAGGCACGGCGCCGGGCCGACGATCGGCAGCTCGCAGCCGGTGGCGACGTCGTGCGTCTCCCACGCCAGGACGACCTCGTCCGCGCCGGCCGCCGCGGCGATGTTCGCGAGCTCCGCGATCCCGGCGAGCGCGTCCTGACCGACCTTGAGCGGGCGGACCCAGATCAGCCCGACCAGCTCGCCGCGCACCAGCGGCATCATCAGCGGGCGCGGCACGACCCCCTCGCCCAGCGAGGCCGTGTACGTCTCCTTCGCGACGCCGACCAAGCCGTTCCACGTCCGTAATTCCACGGAAGCCCCCTGCCGTTTCGGTGATCCGATCACCGCACCCTGCCACGGGGGCTGAGGCCGTGTCAGCGGGACGATCAGCCAGCTGCGGTATTCGGCCAGGTCCGATGGCTTCGTGCCATTCGTCGGTAACCCGGCCCCCACATCACTGAGGCCCGGCTACATAAGGAGGCTGGGGGGTGACGGGCTGCCGTCCCCGCGTGGTGCTCGGTCGTGTGGGGGAGGTCGGACGGTTGCTGACCATCAACGTGACGCTGCTGCTCGCAGTCATCGTCGTCTGGCGGCTGCGGCGGCGTACGCATGCCCGTAGCCGCTTCGACGAGAAGCTGACCGTCGTCATCGTCCTGGCGCTGGGCGTCCTGATCGCACCCACCCCGGCGGGCCAGGGGATCTTGAACATCTTGGGACAGCTCGCGAGCGGCGTCACCCAGGCCGGCCGATGAGCCCCCGCACGGGCCTGGGAGTGGGGAACTGATGGCGGCACGTCAACGACGCCAGCGCTTGAAGAAGAAGACGCGCAGGCAGATGCAGGGCTGGGGCGCGGTGGTGGCACTGGCCGCCATGGTGTGGGTCGCCGGGCACTGGTCGGTGGTGTGGCCCGTCCTGGTGGCCGTGCTCGCCGCGGCCGTGGTCGGCGGCGCCGGATGGGCGCTGTTGAGGGCACACCGTCGCGCGGTCGGCCAGGACCGCGCGTGGCGGGCGGAGGAGGAGGCCAGGGCACGGGAGTTGTCCATGGCCGAGGTCGACGCGTTGTCGTGGCAGGAGTTCGAGACGTACGTCGCCGATCTGTGCCGACGGGACGGCTGCCGAGACGTCGTGGTCAGCGGCAAGAGCGGCGACCTGGGCGCGGACGTCGTCGGCTACCTGGCCGACGGACGCAAACTGGTCGTCCAGGTCAAAAAGTACGCCCCGCACCGGAGCGTGGGCTCGCAGGACATGCAGAAGTTCGTCGGCACCGCCCGCCTCGAACACGGCGCGGACGTCGCCCTGTTCGTCACCACCTGCCCCACCTTCACCAAGGCCGCCCTCGGCCTGGCGCTGCGTCAGGACATCGTGGCTCTCCACCGCGATCTGCTGGGAGTCTGGGTCAAAGGTGCCCACCTGGAAACCTTGATCCCGATGAACGGAAGCGGCGGCGGCACAAGACGGCGACCATCGGCCTGACCGCCCTCGCCAATTCCCTGTAGGTTAGGGGCACCGTCGAGATCGTTTACAGGGGAGGGTTCCGCATGGGAGACCTTGGGCCTGAGCTCAGAGCGGCGCCCGTGCCCTGTGCCCCTGGCTCCCTGAACGTGACACTGCACTGTGAGTGATGGCTGCCGGTGGTTCCAGACGCTGAAGTGTGGTTTCGCGGCGAATGCCGCCGCCTGCCCCTTGATGCTGGCCTACCGTGCGGTGCCATGGACTTTGAGCTGACTGACGATGAGCACCTACGGGCACTGGCCGCGCTGGAGGCCGTCGTCGGAGACAACGACGATGCCCTCGCGGTCCTGGCGGGCGGCGCCGGCGAGCGACCACTCCCAATGCTGCTCGCCGCCTACGGACAGCACACGCTCCACCGCATCCTGATCGCCGCATTCGGCATCGACGCCACCATGGACCGCGACGAAACGGGTCGGCTGGTCGCAGAGATCAACAGTGATCCGATGGCCCGCATCGTCTTCGTCCTGACCGACGCCCTGCACAATCAGGCCGTTCCTGCCGGCAGCGACCCCGCCACCGCGAAGCTGATCGCCCGGTCCATCCTCCTGGCGATCCACGCCTTCACCGACGCCGACGACCAGGACGCCCTGGCCTTGCTGCGCGCACTGCGCAACGAGATCCTCCATGCCGGGTGAACGGAACCGCTCAACGTGTGGCACAGGACAGCCCGTCCTGCAGCAGGAGGCGATAGGGGACAGCGGTCGTATGGGACGGGCGCGGTAATGTGGGGGTCTTCTTATCTGCGGTTTCGTGATCTGGCAGGAGTACCCGCGTGCCCGAGGACCCCATCGCCCACAGCGAGATCGCTGCCCTGACCCGGCGCCACGAGCTGGCCCAGGACCAGAATGTCCGCGAGTTCGGGATCATCAAGAGCGAGCTCACCACGCTCCAGCTCAAGGTCAGCAACCTCGACCAGAAGGTCGACAACTTGACGAGCACGGTCAGCGGTCTGGAGCAGAAGATCGACCAGAGCCAGGCACAGATCATCGCCCTGCTCACCGAGCTTGTCGGCCGGCGCCCCGACGCCAGCTAGTCCTCCCCGATGAGCGCGCCGCGCCGCCGCCCGCTGGGTGCCGGCCGAGACCTCCCTGAGCCACCGCCCCGAGACCCTCGCACTCTCTCCGCCGCCGAACGGGCCGCGGGGAGCACCTGGGTGGAGGCGCCCGTCACCGCGCCGCCTTCCACACGGACCGGCCGGCGCCGCCTCGGAATGGGTCCTGTAGATCCTGGGGGCTGATGACGGCCGGTCCTATTTGGTTCCTCCAGGAGCGCCTGTTGAACAACGCTCCTTGACCGTGGTGGGTAGCTGCCGGTATTGGGGCCCCTGGGCTCATGCGGTCCCCAGGTGACGCGGGAGCCGCTGACGTGCAATAGGAACGCTCGTGCAATGCATGCAACCCCACGTGTGTGTTACGGGCGTGGCGGGTCACTCAGTGTCGGGGTCGGTGTCGCTCGGGTGGACTCCGGTGATCTCCCATTCCAGCATCCGCATCCGCTCGACCTCCCGGCGTGCGAAGGCGACCAGTCCGGCGTCGAACTCGTGGTCAGGACCGATGTCCGCGGCATTGAAGTAGGCGTCGATCCGGCTCGTGTCGCCCGTCGCGACGAAATGGCGGCACGCGAGCCCGTACTTGATCCGGGCGGCGCTGATGTCGGGGCAGTGCGCGATCAGCGCCAGTGCGGCGTCATTGTCGTCCAGGTGGGCCGGAGCGTGGTCAGGTAGAGGGCGCCGAGGTCCTGCTCGTAAGGGTGGGTCATACGCGGTTCAACGCCGGACCGGGGAGGAAGGCCATCACCCATGTCGGCGTCTCCTGCCGCCGTAGCTCCTCGCTCGGCCCCGGTGGGGCTGTCCCGCCGGGGCCGCCGGTGGAAGACTGCGGACCGTGTCTGGTTCGCTAGAAATCCGAACGGGCCACCCGCGTAGCGGGATTCACTGAAAGTGGTGCGAGTGGAAGTCACGCTCGCCACCTTCGCCGAGAATCGGACACATGTCCGCGGGCCCGGGTGGAGGTCAGTCTTTCGCAGTGAGGTAGTGCTGTTCGACAGCGCGTACACGCTGCTGCTCCCGGCCGTGACGGAATTGCTGGATGAGGCAGTGCAGCGCACCGACGGCGATGACTACGAGCGCGGCGGTCAGCGCGTGGCCGTTGGTCTGCGCCACCGTGGTCTGCGGTTCGGCCGCAGTCATCTGCTGGCGGTGGCCCAGGGCGCGTACGGCCGCGATGGCTATCCACAGCAGCATGGTCGCGAAGGCGGCGGTGAGCCATAGGGCGGCCACGGTGCTGGTGCGCAGGAGGCGGCGGGCGACGGGCAGGCCGAGGCCGGCGCGGATCGTGCGTGTCGCGGTGTCAGCCCGCCGGGTGGCAACGGATCTGGCGATGTAGCAGGCTCCGCTCGCCAGGAGCAGGGCTGTGCTGGCCGCGCCGGTGACGCTGGAGCCGACGTGGAGCAGCCCCAGCGTTCCTATCGTGGGAAACACCATGACGAGCAGGGTGAGAGACAGGGCGTCCCACTGTCCGGCTCGGAGCTGGTCGGCGCCGCGGCGCCATTTCTTCCAGCATCTCCAGGCGACGGCGGCCGTCACGCCCCAGCATGCCAGCGTGTAGAGGGCCATGGCGATCACGGGCGGCTGCCCCTTTCCAGAAGGTCTTGCCGGGTGGTGACGAGCCGTCGCCAGCTCGTGCGGGCGGCGTCAGGTCCGCCCAGCCAGCGGACGGTAGAGCCGGGCGGCCGGGGGAGAGCGGCGACGAAGTGCGCGATATCGGTGAAGTAGGCGAAGTCGCCGCTGGCCGTGAGGGTGTGGAGGCGGTCGATGGTCGCGCCCAGGGCCTGAGTGTCGTTGTCGACGGCATGGTGGAAGGCGAGGGCCAGTTCCAGGAACCGCTGGAGGTAGGGCAGTCCGGCCGCTTCGATGCCGGCGCGCAGCTGCTCGGCGCGGTCGGTGACACCGGCGGTTCCGGCATCCTTGATCAGGGCGGCGATGTGGGCCAGGAGGCGGTTGGCTCGCTGGTCGAGGCCGTCCAGGAGCTGGTGGGCGAGGGCGAGTTCGTCATCGGCGCGCTGCGGGTCGGCGAAGGAGAGCGCCAGCGCGATGCGGACCTGGAGCATGGCGCGTTCCCCGACGGCTCCGTGCTGCTCCGCTTCCACGCGGCCGGCATCGAAGGCTTCGACGGCCTGGGTGGTGTCGGCGTGGGACCAGTGGACGTCGCCCAGGACACGGTGGTGGCGGCCTTCCCAGCCCAGCGCGGGAACCGCGGCCAGAGCGGCGGGAAAGTCGCCGGCGAGGCGCGCCAGATTGGCCAGGGCCCGAAGAGCCTTTGGGGCGAGGCGCCCGTCGGCATCGGCAACGTGCTGCATGCCGGTGCGGGCGTCGTCGTTGCGGGCGAGATCTTTGTGCGCCTTCGCCCGGTAGTACCAGGCCATTTCGGTGAGTTCGGCGGGCAGCAGCCCGGTGTCGAGGACGGCCGTGAGGCGGTCGGCGGTGTGCTGACGGTGCTCGTGCTGGCGGCGGGTGATCGCGGACAGGAGCTCGGCCAGGGCGTCGGCGGGCGTGTCCAGCCCGGGATCACCAGCGCCCTGCGACGGGTCGCGGGCGGGTGGGGAGAGGGGCTCCCACACGGAGTCGTCGGTGTAGGCGAAGGCGGCGTCGGTGAGCCAGCCCAGGTCGCTGAGGCGGTGTTCCCGGGCCAGGCGCAGGCCTTGGCGCAGGCAGGCCACCAGCAGGGGCCGGCTGATGCCGGGGCTTGTTGCGGTGGTGGCCCACTGGTTGCCGAGGGCGGCCAGGGCGCGGGTGGCGGCCTGCTGCCAGTCGGCGTCGGTCCACCGGTCGTCACCGTGGTCGTCGGTGCGGACATCCGCACGGATGGCGCGGTGCAGGTGGTAGGGCCACAGGGCGTAGGGGTTCTCGGTGACGAGGGGCCGTTCGATCAGGCGCCGGGCAGGGGCCTGGTGGGTCAGGCCGGCGGCTTGGGTGGCCAGGTCCAGGTCGAAGGCATCGAGGAGCGATATCGAGCGCAGCAGGTGCCGTTCCTCGGGGGTGAGGTCGGACAGGACGCGGGCCAGGAGGGCGGGGAAGGCGTGGTCGAAGTCCGGGGGGAGGGGTTCGCGGGTGCGGCGGATTTCCAGGAACCGGCCGACCGCGAGGTCCAGGTGGAGCGGGAGTCCGTGGGACCGGGCGGTGATCGCGGCCCGGATGCCGGGGCTGATGAGGGGCTGCCCGCCGTGGATGAGGCGGCGGGCGAGGTAGTTGTCGCAGTCCTCGGGGGAGAGGTCGCCGATCAGGTGCTGGCGGCTGCCGGGACCGTCGGTAAGGCCGGGCCAGGCGGCGGGGCCGGTCCAGTCGAGCTGCCCGTGCAGTGCGGGATCTGCCCACGGCAGGCGGGAGCGGCCGCTGATGACGAAGTACGCGTTGGGAAGGAGCCACACCAGGCGCTGCAGGAGGCGTTCGAAGTCGCGGTGGCGGTCGGCGGTGTCCTCGAAGGTGTCCAGCAGGACCACCGGCGTGACCCGCTTCTTCGCGGGCAGGTGGGCCAGGTCCCAGGCCAGCAGGTGCGGGTAGTAGGACAGGGCTTCGAGGTCGGGGGTGGCCTCCAGCAGGGCCGCGGTCCGCGTGGCGCCGGCCAGGGCCTGGGCGCGTTCGCGGCGCTCGCGCAGCGCCTGGACCAGGGCGCCGGTGACCTGCTGGGCTGCCGAGCCGACCAGACCGGGAAGCTGGAGCGCGCCGGCGACCTCGCCGACCGCGCCCTGGAGCTGACCGGGCAGCAGCGTGGAGACCTTGCCCATCAGGCCGGTGCGCCGCACGTATTCGTCCAACGGCTCACCGGGGTGCGTGTGTTCCCAGTACTGGCGCAGAGCCACGTCGAAGGCGGGCAGCGGGCGTCCGAGTGTCCCGGCGAGCGCGAGGCGGATCGACAGGACGACCCGCTCGAAGTCGGAGCCGGTCGACGCGGAGTGGGCCAGGTCGATCCGGACCGGCAGCAGACGGGCCGTCCAGACCGGGGCGCCCCACTGGGCGGGCCGCTGCTCAGCGCTGGTGAGCGCGGCCTCGATCTTGCGCAGGAGGGTCGATTTGCCGACGCCGCCCACCCCGTGAAAGACGGTCAGGTTGGTGCGGGGTGCCTCAAGGTCCTCCACGTTGAAGGACGGCTCGGCCACCCGGCGCAGGTGCTCCTGCAGTCCGGTGGCCACGCGTTCCCATTGCGCCTGCCGGTTGGTGAACGCCTCATCGACGTCGAAGCCGGACGGGTTGTTGGAGCTGAACAGCGCGCGAAGGTCGGCCATCGGTCCCCCCTGATGATCAATGAGGACCAACCTATGCCGCACGGTGTCGCGTCGGCATCCCCCGCCCGGATCCGACCGGGAGCGGCCGTTGACGGGCCGGATCCTGCCTCGCCCGGTCGCGGCCTTCGCCGCTCCTTGCCTCAGTACGGCCCGGGGCCGCAGGGTCCTGGGGCCAGAGACAATGGCGCCTCATGACCCCAATACCCCAAGGACACCCTTTTGTCTGAGCACGTGAACCCCGAGGCCGTGGAACACCTGGCACAGGACGTCATCAATCTGTACACGGAGCAGCTCATGAAGGAGCGGCGCGCACCTGTGCCCGACCCCGAGCGTATGGAGCGTCTCAAAGCGGAGCTGGCCGCGTGCGCTGCCGATCAGCAGGCCCTGGAAGACGCCGGCCCCGCCGAGGTGGACGAGATCGCTGCCCGCTACGCCGCCCGCGCCCAAGAGCTCAAAGGCCAGTAGCCAGGGCCCTGTTGGACCGGCACGGGCAGGGCCGCCGCGGTGATGGTCGAGGCCAGGATGCGCGGCTGTAGGTGGGCAGGCATCAGCGGCCAGGCGAGGGCTGCGATCTCGACCAGATCCGCCCGGTACTGCGGAAGCTCGCGCTGCACCGTGTGCAGGGTGGTGAGGAACTCTGCCGCCTCGGTTGCCATATAGGGCCGGTGCTGGGCCGCCACCAGCGCGTCCCCGGCCCGGGACCGGGCTGCCCACGCGCCGCCAGCCGTACGCTCATTGCGGTAGCTGGCAGTCAGGTCCCGACGGATGACCGAGATGGAGCTGACAGTGCCAGGTTCCCGCTCGGCCGCGCGGACGGCGTCGACGACCACGTTGAAGGTGACGTCGTGGGCCGCGCTCGCGGTGAACCGGGGGTTCACGCCCAGGCGCGCCAGGCTGGCGCACCGGGTCGCGGTGCCCAGCCGGCTGTCCGCGGCACGCACTCCCAGCACGATCAGCTCAACGCGGCGGCCCGCGCGGTGGTCGCGGCGTGCGCTGGCGAGGAAATGCTCGACGCTGTCCGGCGCGATCTCAATGAGCAGATCGCCGCGGCGCTGGCGCACCCGGTCTTCGGCCATCTCCTGCCATGCCCGGTAGTCGGGCCTGATCCGGGCCGAGGCCGTGCGCGGATGCTCGGCCAGGAGCTGGCGGTAGTCGGGGTGCAGTGCCTTGAACATGCCGCCCTCGATCCGGGTGGGCCGGCGGTGGCGCAGCGCACGGCGCAGCATCCGCGCGGTGTACGTCTTTCCCGCGCCTTGCGGGCCCATGACGTACAGCGTCACCGGCTGGTCCTGAGCGGTGATGTTGCTCAGGTACATAGGGACGATCAGCTCGTTGAAGACAAAGTCATGTTCGTCGGCGGACAGCCGGTGGTAGTCGATGCCGGGTGGCACCGTGAGGGGCTGGGCGATGCGGCGTACCGGCTCGGCCAGCGCATGGGCACGCTCCAGCCCTCCGACCGCCGCGAGGCGCCGCTCCGGAGAGCTCTCCAGCGGGTGCGCCCTGTGTTCGACGCTGGCGGCCTGGCGGCGGAACTGCCAGGTCTCTGGAGCCGTCCACGGCCGGGCCAGTTCCGCCGCATGCGCCCGGTCAGCGCCCATCGAGGACCGCCAAGTGCCGTCCTCGGCCAGCTCGTTGCCGTACAGCACCGTCAGGTCGCGTCGCACCACCATAATCCGGTCGGCGAGGTGCTCGGCCTCGATGACCGCAAGCGACTGCGGCAAGCCACTGACGCACCGGTCGAGGTTGTCCCACGAGATGTACCGGCCGGTGCCTTCCTCGCTGGCCAGGTACCGGTCCAGAGTGCTGAGCTGGAGTACGGCGTGTGCTTCGGCCACGACCACGATCTCGACGCGGTAGCCGGCTGCCCGGTAGGCGAGGGCCATCGCCCGGGCCTCGTCCGGGTCGGCCAACGGGGTTTCCACCACTGCGTCGAACCGGTTGTGCCGCACGAAGGCCTCGACCTCGGCCTGCCAGCGCAGGACATCCGGCCGGACGCGTACACCAGCGGTGCGCTCGTCGGCGTTCAGGAGAGCGGCGTACTGGGGGTGAGCTGTTTTGTAGAGGTCACGGCCGACCAACACCGCCCCGCCCCGCCGGTTGAGGACTGCCATCAGCAGGGCGCAGAGCGTGGACTTGCCACTGCCCGGCGGCCCAGCAACCACCAGCACCACCGGCTGCTCCTGGGAGACAGCGTCCTTGGTCCAGGTCGGCAAAATCTCAGACGCCAGGATCGCGTTGTGCCGCTCATGGCCCAGGACAACCGGTTCGACATCCCTGTCTCCCATCGCAACTCCCATCCCTCGAACACCTATCGTACGGCATTTGTACGGTAAAAGGGCGCGAATTTTACGGTCCATGGGGTAGGGTCTGCGTCAGGAGGTGTTCCATGTCCGAGATGTTCGACGCGGTCGACGCGCTGGTCGCGTCCCGCTCTGCTCTGCCGTCGGCGGAGGAGCGCAAGCGGCTGCGGGTCGCGCACGGTCTGACGCTGGACGACGTCGCCGGCGCCCTGAAGGTGCGCCGGGCCACGGTGTCGGCCTGGGAGTCGACGAAGAAGTTGACCGAGCCGCGCGGCCCGGAGCGTGAGGCGTACGCGCGACTGCTCAAGCAGCTCGCGGAGCTCTACCCGGCCCCGGTGCCCGCCACGTTCACCGGCGCACCCGCACCGGCGGAAGCCCGGACCGTGTCCGCAGGGGAGGCGTCCGAGGCAGCGCCCATGAGTGCAACCGAGAACACCCAGACCCCTGCCCCCGCCCCTGCTGCTCCGGCGGCCGCGCCGCGTCCGGCGAGCACCGCCAGGAGCACGTCGACGTCGCGCCGTCCCGGTGCGAAGAAGGCGGCCGCGGCCAACACCCCGGCGGGTGGCACCGACCCGCGGTTCGAGAACGGTCCGCTGGCGGTCGTCGATGTCGAGGACGGGAAGGTGCTGGCGTACTGCATCGGCGGCCTGGTCCTGGACGTGCCCGCCAAGTCCCTGCCGTCCCTGGTCGACTGGACTCTCAAGGAGGCCAAGCTCGGGCAGCCGAAGCTGTCCGGGCCGGGCAGGCCGGCCGACCCGCTGATCGTGCTCACCGAGGCCGCGTGCGAGCGCTACGGCCTCCCGGTGGCCCTCACCGAACAGGAGCGGATCGCCGGGCGGATCCCGGAGGGCCACAAGGTCATCAAGCAGCTGACCCGCGCCGACTGGCAGCTCACCAAGCGGGGTTTCGGGCCGTGGGCGCGGATCTACCGCCCCGCCAAGGGCTCCGACCGCCAGTGCGTGCAGTTGTGCATCCCTTCGTGGAACGCGCTGGACGCCCGGTTCTGGGGCGCCGCCGCTCAGCTTCCGCCGGCGGAGCTCGCCCGAGTGCTGGGCGCGTACGCGTCGAGGGTGATGACGCCGCGCGGCTCCACCGCCGTCACCGGCCTCGAGCTCATGACCGCCCTGCACCCGCCGACCCACGCCGTGCGGGACGAGGAGACCGGCGTTCTGCGGCGGGCCGACGAGAAGACGCCCGGCTCCCTGGGCGTGGACCCGGTGGACTGCGCGCCGTGCGAGGCCCCCGACGGGCACCCGCTCCTCAAGGACCTGCCGCGCTTCCACGTCCGCAGCCCCGGCGAGAAGCTGTTCGAGGAGGCGTACGACTGGGCGCGCCCGCTCACCGACGCCGAATGCATGCGCAGTCACCTCGTGGGGCTGGACGTCAACATGGCGTTCGCCGCCGGAGCGAACGGGCTGGTCGTCGGCCTGGGCGAGCCGACGCACGTCACGAACCCGGTGTTCGACCCGAAGCTGCCCGGCTCGTGGCTGGTGGACCTGAGCCACGTTGACCTCTCCAGGGTGAAGGCCGGGAAGGAGTGGGTGGAGCTGGACGGTGCGCTGCTGCCTTCCCCGTTCACGCCGAAGGGCGACCGTCCGACGGGTCCGGCCTGGTACGCGACGCCGACCGTGGCCTACGCCCAGGAGCTCGGGTACGACGTGACGCCGACCGAGGCGTACGTGCGGTACGAGAACGGCCGTTACCTGGACGGCTGGTACACGCGGCTGCGCGACGCCTACCTGACCACGATGGCCGACCTCGGTGTCGACGCCGACCTCTCCCCGCAGGACTTCCTCGCGGCGATGGACGGCTACAAGGGCCGCGACCCGGAGATGGCGATCGTCGTGGGCGCGGTCAAGGCGACGGTGAAGGGCGGGCTGGGGAAGCTGCGCGAGCGGCCCCGCGGCGAGGGCTGGACGTCCGGTGAGCGGTGGCGGGCCCTGGAGCGTCCGACGTGGCGGCCCGACATCCGCGCGGCGGTCATCTCCCGCACCCGGATTAACCTGCACCGCAAGATCGTCAAGCATGCGGCGTTCACGGGGCAGTACCCGGTGGCGATCCTGTCCGACTGCGTCGTCTACGCGGCCGACGGACCGAGCCCGCTGGACTTCCTGCCCTACCGCGAGGGCAAGCCGCTGCCGGGCGGCTTCAAGCTCGGGGTCAACCCGGGCCTGGTGAAGCATGAGGGCACGCAGACCACGCTGTGGGGTGAGGGCGTCCGGGAGCAGTTCCAGGCACCTGAGCTCAACCTGGCCCGGTACATCAAGGACGGCACCGTCACCGACAAGGACAGCGGGGAGTAGGGAGCGCGATGAACAAGGAGTTCGGGGACGGCCTGAACCAGGCCGTGGCGAAGGCGTTCACCCGCCCCGCGCCGAAGTCGGCCGGCGCGCAGATGCGCTACCTGGTCAAGCAGTACAAGGGCACCAAGGCGGTGGCCCAGATGCTGCGGGTCTCCCAGCGCACCGTCGAGCGGTACGTGAAGGACCAGATCAAGAAGCCCCGCCCGGACCTCGCCGCGCGCCTGGAGCGCGAGGTGAAGGCCCGGTGGCAGCCGCAGATCCGGGCCAAGGCCAAGGAGAAGGCAGCGACGACCGGCGGCATCGTCATCGACGTCCACGCCCGCCTCGGCTACGCCGGAGCGCCGATGGACTCCACTGACGAGGACCGTATCCGGCACCTCACCGTCGCCCTCCCGCCCCAGCACGCGGCCCGTCTCTTCGACGCCCAGGAGCAGGGCGCCACCGAAGACCGGCTGCGCGAACTCACCGCCGAAGCACTCAAGGAGGTCTACTTCCAGGACAGCGGCCGCCGCGCCGGCTCCCTCCAGGAAGTGCAGATCAACGACGTGCTCGACTTGGGGTTCCAGCTGTAGGCCGTATCCCGAACAAACCGTGAGCGCCGGACCGTCATCCGGGGCTCACGGCATTCCGGGGGCACGGCGAACTTCTCGCCGGTGGCACGCCCTCTACGCTGAGGCGATGGAGCTGAATACCCACGAGCGGGCCCTGCTGCACGCCGTCTCCCAGGCGCCTGCCCCGGCTGCGATGTCCACGTTCTTCCCCGCCCTCAACCGGGCTGTCCCGCCCGAGGTGCACGCCCCCGAGGACGACCCGGTCCGCCTGGCGTGGGCAGAGGAGCAGTTCGCGCTCTACGGGGCGTCGGTCTCGCTGTGGCAGAAGAACCTGGTGCGGGTCGTCCAGCCGGCCAACGGTGAGCGGCCGGACCTGGTCGAGGCCACGGACGCAGGACGCACCGCGCTGGCCTGAGCCGCCCGAACGCCTGGCCTCTGTCCACAGGTTCCGCGCCCGAGCATGCGGACATGACCCAAGAACACGAGCAGCCGGCCGCCGCGCGGGGCAAGGTCCTGGACGCCTTGGCCCGCGCGGAACGCGCTGTCTTCACCCGGAAGATCCCGCAGTCCGCCAAGGCTAAAGTCGAATTCCTCCTCACGCGCACGAAGGCTTCGACCAAGGAGCTCGCCGAGCGTCTGGGCACCTCCCGGCGCACGGTGGAGCGCTACCGTGTCGGGAAGCTGAAGACCCCACAGAAGAAGCTCCAGGAAGCCCTGGTGAGGGAAACCGAATCCGAGTGGCAACCGCAGGTCAGGGCGCAGGCGAGGGAGCGCGCGGCCACCTCCGGCGGGATGTGGGTGGAGTGCGAGGCGTACTTCGGGTTCACCGCGAACGGCAGCTCGGACGACGGCCGTGTGCGGTACATCAGCACACCGATCTCACCCACGTACGTGGCTCAGATCCTTGCCGCCCGGGACGATGGCGCGACGGAGGAAGATCTTCAACCCATCGTCGCGGAGGCCATAACGGAGTCGTATTTCACCGAGTGGGGCACGCGCGCACAGGGCTTGCGCGCCGATTTCACATCGGTCAGATACATCAATCTGTCGTTTTAGCAGTGGCCAATCCCCGCCTTCTATATACCTGGGGTCCGGCCCGCCGACGGAGCGCTCTGGCGGCGGGCCGGACCCCTTTTCCGCAATGAAATAGCGAGGCCCCCGGATGAATACTCCCGCACCCCGGCGACCGCGCCGCCCTCTCCCCGGCAGCCCCGCGCCCGCCCCGGTCGACCAGGCGAAGGTGGGCCGCGGCTCGGTGCGCCGCCGCGCCCGGGGCATGACGCACACGGAGGCCGCGGCCGCGCTCGAGGACGCCCGCTTCAAGGCCCGGCAGGACTCCCGGCACGAGGACCTAGCGAACGACGAGCGCGGGCCGGCGGAGCTCGCGGAGTGGGCGCGCATCACGCAGCTGCTCGCCGGGACCGACGACGTGTACGACCCGCGGGGCGACGTCGTCGGTCCCGGCCGAGCTCGCCGCCGACGCCGCGGCCGCCGCCGTCCGGGAAGCCGAGCTGCGCGAAGCGATGCGGATCGCGGCCCGCGCCGACGAGCTCCAGGCGCTGCGCGAGCTCGGCACGCTGGAGCAGACCGAGCCCCGCGACGGCGACGAAGCCGTCCGGAACGAACTCACCCGGCGAGCCGGCGGCTACATCCAGGGCGACGTCGACGCCTCTCGCGCACGCCCTGGCCACGCACCTCGGGCACTACCGCGACCCCGCCGCCCGAGAGGAAGCCGCCGGCCTTCTGACGCCTCCGGTCCTCGCGCACGCCGCGCTGCTCACCGAACTCGCCCGCCTAGTCCCCGGCGCCGACGTCGGCGAGCTGGCGTTCGCGGCCCGGATCGCCACCACCGAGCCCGAAGCCGCCGGCGCCCTCGCCGCGTTCCTCGCCCGCGCCCGCTCGTAGCGCCGCACTCGCGGCCCGCTCCGGGCGCGTTCTGGGGATCACCCGCCGCGCCTGGCACAGGCCGGACATCATGAGGGCGTGGCCGACAACACCCTGCACCTGAAGTACGAACAGATCGACCTGCGCACGGCGAACCTGTCCGGTGCCCTGATGAGGCTCTCGGACAGGCTCCGGGCCTTCTGTGACGGAAGAGTTCTGTACAGCGGTGACGAACTGTCCGGCAGGGCGCAGGACCTGGCCCAGGAGATGAACGCGATCGTGGCGCGATGCGCCGCGCTGGACGCGATGCGTCAGGCCTACCGTGACCTGGTGCCGGACGTTCCGGAAGATGACTGAGCAGCCTTCGCCGCCGGACGCCGCCGCGATCACCGAGGGTGGCTGTCACGCTGTCACGCTCGGGGTGTAGTCGCACCCCTGATCCGGCTGTCACGCTGAGGTGTCACGCTGCCGATTTGGCCCGCAACCACGGTGCCAACCCCCGAATCCCGACCTCGCGCCGAACAGCGTGACACCCCTCCCGCCCCGACTACGGTCCGTATCCGCTGCCGGATTCCGCCGGAGTGGCCCCTGCCCCTTCCCCCCGGCGATACCGTGGTGAGACACGCCAGTTCTGCCTTCTGGAGTCCTCGATGAGCGAACAGCCGACCCCCGCCGACACCGCCGCCCGGCAGCTGGAGCCCGCGGCCGCCGACGCGGTGCGCGCGTACGCGGCCAAGACCCGCGCCGACGCCGACCGGTTCGCCGCCGTCCTGGAGGACATCGCCACCAACGGCCTGCCCGACCCCGAGCAGTGCACCCCGTGGGAGGAGCTGCGCGAGGCCCACCTCACCCGCCTCGCCGCCCAGCGCCCGGCCGTCGCCTGATGACCCCGCAGCACGGCCCGCGCCGCGCCCGGATCGCCTTCTCCGACTCCGCCGCCAAGCAGCTGGAGAACATCACCAGCGAGGCGGACATCCACGCCCTGGACCGCGCCCTGGTCGTCGTCTCCGTCGACCCCGATATCGGCGAGCCGATCCCGGGCACCGCCGCCGGCCCCCGGTTGCGCCAGTACGCCGACGACATCGAGCGCGTCCGGATTTTGTACTGGGTTTCGGTTTTGCAGACCGTGGTCGTGGTCGCCTTCATCGAGGTGTAGCAGCCGCCCGCTGCCCTTGCACTGCCCCTGGTGCTGCCCGTGCTCCTGGTCGTGCTGCACGACTGCGCAAAGGTGGCTCCGAAGGCAGCGCAGGGCAGCGCAGCGCAGCATTCGCACGGTCCAGTCAGCGGGCGGGTGCTGCACGTGCAGCAGGACCGTCTCACCGTGCAGCGAGGTCTTGCAGCAGCGCCACCGGCATCGCACGGCCTGAGACCCTTCGCGGAGCTCGGCATCGAGTTCCCCTACCGGGCGCCACAGCCCTGGTAGGACAGGGCTTATGAACAGCGTCAAGCGCCGCCGCGCCCATGCCGCGCTCCAACACACGGTCAACGCTCTCGAGGGCACATCCTGGAGTAAGTCCATCGGTGAGCGAGGTTTCCGCCTGAGCGTTGGCCTCGAAGGTGATGTGCTCAGCGTCTCCCCGCGCTCGACCATCCCTGGCCCGTCCGTACCCCAGGTGTACTGCCGGTATCCAGAGGACCAGCGCCTCCAGCGCGTCAGGACCCACATGGCTTGCCTTCGCGGCGATCTGCTTTCGATCGGTCTCGACTTTGCGGATCCATTCCCAGATGCCCTGCAGAAGATCGTGAACGGCCAGCCGGTTACTGTCGCTGAGTACAAGCCATCACGTGTCCCTTCGCACGCATCGTGAGGTCGTCCGCGCTGAGTAGGCCGCCTGCTCTTGTTCTGGAGAACCAGAACAAACCGGTTTACCTGGTGCTACCGCCTACTTGCTGCCCGCGCTACGCCAGCCGAGCTGATGGCGATCGGTTTGGCCCTGTATGGGGGGGACCTTTGTCCACCCAGACGGGGACCTTCGGTGTCGGTGTCGACACCGGGAACGCGACGGCGCCGCACCCGTGGAGGGCGCAGCGCCGATGTCTGTACGAAGGGCCGGCCGGGTCAGCCGACGGCGTGCAGCGAACCGCGCCTCTTGGCGGCCGCGGCCTTCTTGGCAGCGGCGGCGGCCGCCCGCTTCTTGCGCTGCTCGGCGAGCTGGTCCTGATAGGCGGCGACAGCCCGGTGGTAGTCCGCAACGTAGGTCTTGCTGTCCAGCCGGTCCGCCTTGGGCATCGTCTTGACGGCGTCCAGGGCGTCTTCGGGGGTGTTGTAGCCGGCCAGCATCGGGTTGATCTGGTAGGCGCCGTTGCGGACCTTCTTGACGAGCTTGGCCAGCTCCAGCTCCCGCAGCGCGGCGTTCACGCTGGGACGGCTGAGCCCAAGCAACTCACCGAGGGTGGCCTGATCCATCGAGATGTGACCGCCGGCCTCGCTGCGCGCCCGGAGCTTCAGTAGCGCACGATAGGCGGCAGGCGGCAGGTCCAGGTCCGCGAGAAGACCGTCGGCATCTGGTCGCCGACCACTTCAAGGTACTCACTGGGCTGATCCCTCCTCCTGGCGCTGCGCACGGGCCACCCGGCGTGCAGCGCGGTCCTCGGCCCGCTTCTTCCGCAGTTCCTCGATCGCCTCGCGCATGTGCTCCAGCGACGGAAACCGCACCAGATCCGGCAGACTCTCGTCCCTACGGATCTTCGCGATCATCTTGTCCTGGTCGACCTGCACGTACTCAGCCTCGACCAGCTCCGTGCCCGGGATGAACTCCGCTACACGGTACGAGTAGGGCGGGTTGAACTGGTAGACACCGCGGCGCACCTTGAAGACGATGCCATGGCCCATGATCTCCTGGAGCGCCTCGTTGATCTTCGCGCGGGGCACGTCCAGAACCGTCGCCATCTCCTCCTGCGTCAGCCGGATCTGCCCGCCGGCCTTCTGGCATGCGATCAGCAGCAGGATCAGCCGCAGCGGCAGGGCTTCGCGGAAGTACTGCGCGATCTGGAAGAACTCCAGCGAGTCCATGGAGAACGCCTTGGGCGCTCCGGGGTGTCGTAGAACTCCATCGGCTTGCGCTCGCTGCTGAGCGAGAGCTTCCGGCGGGGGTAGCGGCGAGCGACCGAGTCGAGGTCCTCAACCGGCTCAACCGGCTTGGACCACGCCTGGATCTCCTCACCGAGGGGCAGCTCCGTGCGCCGCAGTGCGCGCTTTGGTGCGGGACGACGGCGCTGTGGCTCGGGTGACACGAGGCTGCTCTCCACTCCGCTGATCTTGACGCCAGCAGTACTGTCAGCGAGGGCCTGACGAATATGTCGGCCTCGCTGACATTCCGGCGTGTTGTGTCCCCCCAGGGGGGACAGATCTCCCCCTGCATGCGACGACAGACCCGCTCGACGGAACGGCGTCGCGAACGTCGGCCTGGCTAACGTTTCGAGCCCAAAACTGTCGGCCTGGCTGACATTCGGCCTGCGATGTGACTACTCAGGAGGTACACATCGCAGTCGTTGTGTACCTCCTGGGTGACAGATCGCCGAATGCGCAGGCCGCTGACCAGGGGGTTCTTGATCTGCGTAAGTATTAGGTGGCTGAGGTCGACCCGCAGGCGCCGGCCGGACCCCTCGTCGGCTGAGGCAGCTTCGCATACCGGCACGTGGCCCCGCGCAGACCGTAGGCGGCATCAGCGGCGCTGAGTCTCGGTGATGCCGACCGTGACGAACAAGCACCAGGAGGAGGGGCCGGCCTCCGTGGCGGGTTCCGCCGCCCAGGCCCGAGGGGCCGTTCGGCTCCGGCACCTCCGCACGCCGGAATTCACACTTTCCGATTTCTGAGGTACCGTTTTGTGGCTCGGGTCCGGAACTCCTCAATTCGTGATTCCTCGCGTGATTGGGTAAAATGCGGCATGACGTTTATCCAAAGGCGTGCCCCGCCCATGACGCGGGGGTGTCCGTGCTTCCGCCAACGGTACATGCTGCATCAACCCGATGTATGCGCTCCACTCGACCCACACGACGGCGAGACCCCCACCCCTCACAGCCAGGCCGGCCCGCGCCAGCGGGCCCCAAGGGACTAGAGGCGCAGCCGGAAGGACCGTCGCGGGAAACGCAGCAAGCGCCCAAGCACCCCGCGCTCCCCAAGCCCGCACTGGAGGCCCGACTAGCCGCACCTGGCACCCCATCACCGGCCGCGCACCGCGCGGCCAGCCGGGCGCGCAGCGGCCGGCCCCACTGCCTCCAGGAGCGCAGCGGAGGAGACGTCCGCGCTCCGCGTGGGCGAAGGGAGCGCAGCGACCGCGCCCCTTGCACATCGCAGCGATGTGGGATTACTCGCTCCGCGTGGGCGAAGGGAGCGCAGCGACCGCGCCCCTTGCACATCGCGCAGCGATGTGGTACCCGCTCCGCGGGAGGTGCAGCCGTCTCTGGGAGATGGATTAACCTTAGCGATACG